>CAZDNN010000159.1:0-11750 GCA_964506385.1 uncultured Planctomycetota bacterium | reverse complement strand
GAGCCGTGGCCTCTGCGATAACCGCCCGCGCAGGCCGCCATGTCGTGGCGCGAAAAGTGAAGGGGCGGCGCGGACCGGGTATCCGGAGACCTGACGTCTTGGTTTCCCAAGTGCTTACGGCGAAAAGCCGTCCTCTGGAGCCCCGTCACGCTTTCAGGCCGCTGAGGTCCACCTCCAGGCGCTTGTTCTCCTCGAGCAGCTCGTCCATGGTGAGTCGGACGTGGCGTGCGGCGGCCTCGCGGCCGAGGATGCAGGTGAGCGCGCCGTCCACGGCGCGGCGGACAGTGGGGTTGTCGAAGCGGCCCTGGATGATGGCGTCGTGGAAGGCGGCGATGTTGCGCTGGGCGCCGGCCTGGTAGAGGCTCGCCACCTGGCCGCCGCCGTAGTGCTTCGGCCCGCCGCGGACGAATGCCTTGCCCCAGTAGCTGATCTGCGCGTTGGCGGCGGGGCCGTAGACCTCGCAGTCGAGGCGGCCCGTCGTGTTATTGCGCAGGCCCTGGCCGAAGTGGTGGAGGACGAGGCCGTCGGGGAACTCGCAGACGACGGAGCACACGTCGCGCGCGTCGCCATGGGGATTGGGCCGGCAGATGCGCGAGGCGCCTGCGGCGGCCGTCGCACGGCCGCCGGCCACCCACACCGCGGCGTCGATGGCGTGGATGTCGTAGTTGACCACGTGGTCGCCGCCGAGCGCAATGTCGTTGACCCACACGAGGCCGCGCAGGCGGCTCTCGAGGGTCTTCGTCCTCGGCGGGTCCGGAAAGCCGTTGCTGAAGCCGTAGGTCGCCATCTGCGCGAGCGGGCCGAGTGCGCCCTCGCGGATGCGCTTGTGGACCTCGATGTTGTGGGGATCGGTGGGCACCTGGTAGTCCACCAGGAAGACCCGCTGCTTCACCGTCGCCAGCTTGCCCGCGGCCTCGATGGTCAGGCAGCCGGGGACGTCCACGGCCACGGGCTTGGCCATGTAGACGTGGCAGCCCGCCTCGACGGCCGCCTTGGCCTGCTCTGGGAAGAAGTAGGGCGGCACCTTGAGGACGACGGCCTCGACGCCGCTGTCGATCAGCCTCTTGTAGCCGCCGAGGCCGCCGCCATCGATCCGCCGAGGAAACGCCGCCGACTCTGCGGCCTGCCCTCGCTGCTGTTCGCCATCTCCGATTCTCCTCTCTCCGTGTTGCGACGCGCACTAGATGTGCACCGGCTTGATGCCGGCGAGGGTGCAGTAGGCCCTGAACATGCGCTCGAGCTTGCCGAGGATGAAGAGCTGGTGGAAGCCCTTGCAGTCGCGGGTGTCCGCCACGCCGTCAACCGTGATCTCGACCGCCGTGCGGCAGCACCCCGAGGGCGGCTGCGGGATGTTCGACACCACCTTCCCCGAGCCGAGGGTCATCTTGCCCGGCCCGTCGAACTCCATGACCGTGACGTCCCTGCCCACCGGCCAGAGCACCTGCGGCGACACCCCCGTCCCGGTGTGGTAGTTGCGGAGCAGGTAGGGCGCGCGGTACGGCTTGTCGAAGCCTTCGAGCTTGGTCGTGGACGTGCAGTGGGCGCCGATGAGCGTGTTGTTCACCGTGTTGGGCGACGGGTCCTGGATGAAGCCGCTCCGCTCGAAGAGAAGCTGGGTGAGCAGCATCGAGATGGCGGCGTTGTAGTCGGCCTCGCAGCCCGCGACGATCCCCTCGTCGAGCAGCTTCGAGAAGGCGATGCACACCGGGTTCTGCCAGCCCAGGCAGTTGATCGAGACGCCCTGGCAGCCTTCGGCCTCCATGAGCCGGCGGATCACGATGTAGTTCTTGGCAGCCTCGATGATGTCCGCCTTCGTTGGCTCGACGATCTTCTGGGCGTTCTTCTCATAGAAGTCGGCGATGGCCCGCACCTCGTCCGTCGTCTCGACCTTGGCGAACTCCTGGGCGAACCGCGGCTTGGGGATCGGGTGGAACACCGTGCCGAGGGTGGGCACCGCGACATCCTTGCTGCCCTTGCCGACGACGAGGAGGCGGGTGTGCTTCATCCGCCAGATCGCGTTGAGCATCCGCAGCGCGAAGGCCAGCCAGCCGACGTCCTGGGTCGCGCCCACGTAGGTCTTCGGCGTCTTGCGGCCGCACTGGAGATGGCTGGTGAACCCGCTGAGGTTGCTGTAGACGATGGTCGGGATGTCGCCGCGCTTCGCCACGATCGTGTTGACCGGCTGCCATCGGAACAGGCACATGGCCCCCACGATCAGCCCGTCGGGCGGCTCCTTGCCGAGCTGTTCGAGATAGGCATTCACCTCCACGGGCTTCACGATCGGCTGCGGGTGCACCTGGAGCTGCACGTCGAGCTTCTTCGCCGCGTCCTGGAGCGTCTTCGTGAACAGGGCCTGCTGGGCGTTGGTGTCGCAGTTGCCGCCGGGCCAGCTCACGATGAGCGGCTTGGGCGGGCGGACGTAGACGACATTGACGACGGGCTTGCCCGGCGGCTTGGCCTCTGCGCCGAACAGCGACGAGGCGAAGTCGAACAGCCCCATCTGCGTCGCCGCCGCCAGCGCGCCGGCGCTGGTGAGGAACCGGCGGCGGCTCAGGGCGCTCGGGCAACCTCCTGAGCGGCAGATCATTCGAGATCGCATCGCGCTCTCTCCTTTCGTCTCCTCCGCGACTCGGGATGTGACGGGGAGGGCGAGGCTCCCGCCGAGCCGTCGTCTTCAGGCCAGGGGCGCGTCGGCTCGGCAGGAGCCTCGCCCTCCCGGCCCTGCGCTATGCCTGTGGCTCCTCGTGGTAGACTTGGCCGAAGTAGGGACGCCAGCCGTTGGGCGCCGGGCGCGCGTCGCTGTAGCGGCAGCCGAAGGGGAACTGGCCCTCGCCGCCCCGACGGAGCCAGTCCACCAGCCGCGGGTCGCAGCCGCGCCGGCCCAGCTCCTCGATGCCGGCGGCGCGGAGCCGAGCGACGACGGCGGGTTGCTGCGCCGCGACGTTCTCGACCGTGCCTTCCTTCGTCAACGCCATGTTCTCGGGCTTCGGCGTGATCTCGAGATACCACTCGCCGTCGAAGACGGTGCAGCAGACGTGCTCGGGGTTCCGCCACCGGTCCGAGGCGACCTGGCCGGCGAGCGCCAGTTGCCGGGGTCCGCTGCCCCCCTTCTGTGCGATCTCCAGGACGTTGTGCGAGTCGAGCCCGGCGGGCGTCGGCAGGCCGGCGATGCCCATGACCGTGGCGAAGAGGTCCTGGGGCTGGACGATGATGTCGCTGCGGCCGGCCCCGCCGTCGGGGGCGCGGACGATGAAGGGGGTGCGGGCCTCGCCTTCGCGGACGGGATAGCCCTTGCCGAAACGGCCCCGCTCGCCGATGTTGGTGCCGTGGTCGGCCGTGAGGACGACGGCCGTGTGGTCGGCGAGGCCGGTCTCGTCGAGGGTGTCGAGGAAGACGCCGAGCCATCTATCGACCCAGCTCACCTTGGCGCAGTAGGCGGCCTTGACGCGCTCGAAGGCCGCGGGCGGCAGGTCGGGGTCGTTGCGATAGCGGAACGAGCGGGGGTCGATGCTGCCGTCGTAGCCGGGCGTCTGGTCGTAGAGGAGCATCATCTCGGGCGGCGCGTCCCACGGCTCGTGGGGGTCGAAGCAATCGACCCAGAGAAAGAAGTTGCCGCGCCGGGCGTTGTCGCGGAGGAACTCCGAGGCGGTGAGGAACAGGCGGGCGGCATTCCAGTCCTCGTCGGCCTTGCGCTTGCGGTTGGCCCGCATGTAGGTATCGGTGTTGGAGGTCAGGACCGGACCGAGGTCGTAGGCGTCGAAGAGCGGGTCGAGACGCCAGTTGGGTGGGAAGTCGGTCGAGTCGTCGATCCAGGGGCGATCGACCTCGGCGCCCCGGACGGGCATCCAGGCGTGGAAGGGGAAGTCGAAGCCGTGGCCGCCGTTGACCAGGTGGGGGGTGTCGTGGATGAGCTGGGTGCAGTAGCCCTGGTCGGCGAGCGCGCGGGGGATGGTCAGCACGTCGGTATCGAGCGGCTTCCAGGCGTGGAGCGGCGCGCCATATCGGCCGGTGAGCGCGTCGGTGCGGTGGGGGATGGTCGGGTAGCTCGACGTATAGCTGCGGTCGAATGCCCAGCTCTGCTCGGTCAGGCGATTGAAGTTCGGCGTCCTCATCGCCGGGTTGCCATTCGCCCCGATCGCGTCGTACCGCAGCGTGTCCACAACGATGACGATGATGTTCATCTGCGGCTCCGTCTGCCATGGCTCCTCGGACTAACACAGGAACGATCTCGCAGCGCAGTATAGCCCTGGAGGGGCGGATTGCAAGCAGCGAGTCTGACCCGGGAAGTGGGGTGTGGCTGCCTCCGAGGATCGTCCTCGTCCTCGATTCCTTCCACCTTGCCGGCGGCCCCCCGCACAGATCCCGGGGTGCGCCACTACCCCACCGGCCTCCCCCCACGTCACCGCAGCCTGCGTGGGGACCCCCGGCGTCCCCTCCCCCAGGCTGGCATCGGGCAGCGGCTCCCGCCGCCGCTCCGAAGCCTGCCGCCGCCCCACGCACGCTGCTGGGCCTCCCCCTCCATCGCGAGCTCCGGCTCTTTCCCCACCGGGGGTGTACGGACTGGACACATCGAGGCTAGGTGTTCGGGGACACCGGCTGCACACTGACGAGAGGCAAAGTCCTGAGAGGCGAAAGAGCGGTTTCCGAGGCGTGAGGGGCTCTGGATCGTCTTGCCCTGGTGGATGCATCACGTTCGGCCAAGCACGATCCAGAGCCCCCTATGCCTTCAAAACCTCCTTCGGGCACGCCGCGGCGGGAGCAAGAGCGTAGGCGGCGAAGGCCAGGGACGACCGCGGACGGAGGACGACGAGGAGGAACAAGAACGACGCCCCAAGAAACGGGGCCAGGCTCGTCATTGACTCAGGCCGCGGCGGGCAGTATGCTTGCCGGCGCTGTGGAGAGACCGGTGGGCCTGAGCGGGACAAGGAGCATCCCATGGGGCGTTGGAGGCTGATCGCGGGCGGGCTGTGGCTCGTCCTGTGTGTGACCGTGGCGGCCGAAGAGAAGAAGGCGAGCTGGAAGCCCCTGATGGACGGCAAGACGCTCAAGGGCTGGCACAAGGTCGGCGATGGGACGTGGGCCGTCGAGGACGGGGCCTTCGTCGGCAGGGCCAACAAGGAGAAGCTCTACGGCCTGCTGGTGAGCGACAAGACGTTCAGGGACTTCACGGTGCGGCTGAAGTTCAAGTGCCTCTCCGGCGACAGCGGCTTCTACATCCGCACGGTCATCAAGCCGCCGGAGAAGGCCCACGGGCTCCAGGTGCAGGTCGGGCGTGCGGGCAGCGGCGTCGGCGGCATCTACGAGAGCTACGGCCGCGGATGGCTCGACAGGGCGAAGCCCGACGCCGAGAAGAAGTTCACCAGGGACGACGAATGGAATGAGATGACCATCGCCGCCCACGGCGGGCACGTCGTGGTCCACGTCAACGGCGTCAAGAGCGCCGAGCTGGAGAATGACCCCAGCCGGCCCGAGGGCCACTTCGCGCTCCAGATGCACGCCGGCTGCGTCATGCAGGTGATGTTCAAGGACATCGAGATCCTCGGGGAATGAGGCCCTCGCCCCACGCGGCTATGGCGCGATGTTCTCCAGCCTCACGTCGTCGAGGTAGATGGCCGCCTTGTCGGTGGCCATGGAGATGAAGCCGAGCCAGCGGAGTTGGCGCCAGGCCGGCTTGCCGACGGCGAGCTTCTCGAAGCGCTTGGGCTCCTGGCCAGGAATGGTGACCGTGAGGTCGTAGGCGCCGGTGGCCTGCTTGCCGAGCTTCGTCTCGAAGGCGAGATGGAGCCATTGGCCGATGGGCACGGCCATCAGCTCCTTGCCGTTGGCGACGAGCTTGCCGTCTCTGGTGATGCGGATCGACGGGCCGACCTGGTAGGGATTAGAGGCGTCGCGCCACTCCTGGATGAGGTCGGCGCCGGGCTCGAGGCGGACGGCGTAGCTGACGCGGACCGTGCCCTTGCGATAGCGGGGGGTGTAGTAGAGATGGGGCTGCCACTCGTGGTCGAGGCCGGGGGCGTCGGTGAACTTGAGGGAATGCTTCCCGCTCGCGGCCTGCTCGTCGGTGACGCGGATGGACGCGCCCTTGTCCTCGCCTGAGGTGACGGCCCACCTGGCCCGCTCGCCGACGGGGGTGTCCTCGAAGCCGTCGTCAATGGCGTCGGGGTAGCGCGGCTTGGGCGGCGGCGGGGTGAAGGGCTCGCGCTCGATGGCCTTCGGGAGGTCCACCCAGTCGGGATCGCCGTAGAGGCCGACGCCGCTGGTGTCGATGGGCTGGAAGCCGATCTTCGCGGCGGGGGAGCCGGGCTTCAGGCGGAAGTCGCGGGCCTGCGGATCGACGAAGAGGGGGTCGGCGATGAGCGAGCCCTTGTCGCGGCCCAGCGCCTGCCATTCCTCGAAGCTCATGCCGTCGAACTCCGGGTCGTCGGTCGAGGTGTCCCAGTAGAGGTTACGCTCCATCGTGTAGTTGCCGTTGCTCCAGTTGCCCCACAGCGGCGTGCCGTTGGTCGAGAGGACGAGGTTGCGCTCGAAGGTGAAGGAGCTGTGCTCCTCCTGGCGGTGGCGGGTGACCTCGCCGTGGTTGGAGAAGGCGAAGACGTTGTTGCGGACGATGTTCTCGCGGCCGTAGTGCTGGGAGAAGCCGCCGAACTCGGTGTTGTAGACGATGTTGTTCTCGATGAGCAGCTCCGAGCTGCCCTCGTCGGGGTAGATGCCGGTGCCGCCGCCGATGCCGGGTGAATAGACGTCGTGGAAGACGTTGCCCCGGATGACGGTGCCGGGCGAGATGCCAAGGGTGTAGATGCCGCCCATGTCGCCGAGGACGCCGCGGCCGATGTGGTGGACGTGGTTGTGCTCGATGACGTTGTGGTGGGCGGAGCTGGGCGCGTAGCCCCACGACCAGCCGACGCTGATGCCCGTGTAGTTGGTATCGCAGATCTCGCAGTGGGTCACGCGGTTGTGGCTGCTGCGGCCGATCCAGACGCCGATTCCGGCGTGGAACACGCGGCCGATGTCGTGGATGAAGCAGTTGTCCACCGTGTTGCGCTCGGCGGCGGCGGCCTCGTCCTTCGGGCTGGCGGTCTCGCCGATCTTGATGCCCCCGCCGCCCAGGTCGTGGATGTGGCACTGGGCGATGCGGTTGCCCTTCGAGCCGGCGCCGAGCCAGATGCCGTACTCGCCAACGTGGGCGACCTCGCACCGCTCGATGGCGCAGCCCCGCACGCCCTTGCCCGTTACGGCCGCGTCGAGGAACCACGCGGCCTGCCCGTCGGCGGCGCCCTTGTCCTTGATCTCCCACGCCGCGTGCTGGAATGACAGGCCGACCAGCTTGATGCCCTCGACGACCTTGCCGCTCGCGGGATTGCCCTCGAAGCGGACGAGGTGCCGCAGCCGCGGCGCAATGACCTCCGCCGCCCGCATGTCTTCGCCCGGCAGCGGCCAGTAGCTCAGCACGCCCGTCTTGCGGTCGAGGTACCACTCGCCGGGCGCGTCGAGCGCCTCGGGCACGTTCTCGATGTAGTAGCGCTCGTGCTGCGTCCAGTAGCCCGTCGGCCAGTTGGCGGGCGCGGTGAAGCGGACGATGCTGTTCGTCTCGTCCAGCTCCTCGATCCAGTGGACAGAGGCGGTCCAGGAGTGGAACTGGACGACGTTGGCGTCCTCGAGATTCGTCCAGCGCTGGATGTCGCCGGGCTTGAATCGGAAGCCCTTCTTCGTCTCGGGGTCGCGGCGTGCCTTCGCGCGATCGCCCAGCGGCTCGATGGGCCCTTCGTTGAGCAGATAGCCCTCGTTGGGGATACGCGCCCGCACGCGGCGGCTGCCGTCCACGAAGAGTTGATGGAAATACCACTCGCCCGCCTTCACCTCGGGGATCGTCGCGGTCCAGACGTGGCCCTCCGTCGGCGCCCGCCAGCCGACGATGCGGCGGCCGCCGCTGAGGATGGGCTTCTCGCCTGGGTAGGCGGCGTACGTGCTGCCTGAATCGCCGGGGCCAACGGTCAGGGACTGGTCGAGGAAGTACGTGCCACCGCGCACGTATACCGTCGCCCCTTGGGGCAGGCCCTGCCCCGCCTTCAGCGTCCGCACTGCGTCGCGCGCACGCGCCAGGGTCGCGAAGGGGCCGTCGTCCCCTCGCCGGTTCGGCCGCGGCAGATGCCCCGACCACGCGTCGTTCCCATCCGGCGCCACGAAGAAGACGTTCGGCCCGCGCGGCATCGCGACGGGCGGCGCGCACGATGAGACGGCGACCACCAGAACCAGACAGGAGACCAAGAGACCGCTCGTTGGCGACATGCTGCTCTCCTTGCGCTCGTTAGAGCTTGTCTCAAGACGGCGTGCTCGGGAGGGCGAGGCTCCTGCTGAGCCGATTCAGAGGGCGAAACGCGGCTCGGCAGGAGCCTCGCCCTCCCATTGCAGTTCTCCTACTCAACCCTGGCCTCGGCCCAGACGGCGTGGTCGGCGTGGATGTCGTCGCCCGCGTCGGTGGTGCGGAGGCGGAGGGCGTCGGCGCCGCGGATGTCCAGGTCGATGTCAATGGGCTTGCCGCCGCCGCGCAGCACGCCGCTCTTGAAGACCTCTTTCCATGCCCCGTCGCGATGGACATCGACGAGGAAGACGGCGGAGCCGCGCCTGCCCATGGCGTCGTCAATGCCAACGCTCGCCTTGAGGCGGGTGGCTTTGCCGAGAGCGCCCGACAGGGCGTAGACCACGTGGCCGCGCCCGCCACCCTTGGCCGTCTCGGGGCAGAGCATCAGGCTCTTGGCGTAGGGTTTCCCGCCGAGCTTCACGGGGCCGTTGCCTGCGTAGTTGACGTCGCGCTTGAGGCCGCCGTGGGCGAAGGTGTCGAGCGGCGCGAGGTCGCTGAGATAGACGGGCCTGCCTGGGCCGAACTCGATGACGCGGTAGGCCGCCTCGACGACGGGCGAGGCGACGCTCTCGCCTGCGAACACCCGGGCGCGGACCGTCGCCGATTGCTTGAGCTCGATCGGCTGGTGGTAGAGCGGCGACTGGCGGGTCGGCTCCGTGCCGTCGAGGGTGTAGCGGACCGCGATGTCCTTGCGCCCCAGGTCGGCGCGCGTGGGCGAGAGGCTGACGCGGAGACTGCCGACAAAGCCGCCGCCGTCGGGCGTGATGACCGGCTCCGAGACGGGCAATGCCTTGCGATACTCGTCGATCTGGAGCCCGATCCTCTCGAAGGGGATCGGCTCGAAGCCGCGCACCTTCTCGAAGACGATGCTGTCGGGCCTGAGGCGGAAGTCCATCGCCGCGTAGTTCACGAAGCCGGGGTCGTCCTTGGTCACGAGGTTGCTCTCGAGCTTGAGCACCTTCTCGCCGCCGCGATAGACGTCGAGCCAGCGGCGGCAGCGGACCGCGACGTTCTTGCGGACCACGTTGCCCAGGGGCGCGTGGGGGTCCTCCTTCAGGATGCGGGCGAGCTTGGGGTAGCGCTCGCTCCAGGGCGGCTGGTCGTGGCGGACCTCGGCCAGCTTGGCATACATGCGGTGGTCGCCGCCGGGCTTCTGGTACTTCCTGGCCCAGCCCTGGCTGCGGTTGTCGAGGTGGACGGCGGCGTCGCACTCGACGAAGATGTTGCCCTCGACCAGGTTGTCGCGTCCGCCGCCGATGAAGGCCGCGCGCTGGGTGCGGTAGAAGACGTTGCCGACGATGGCGGTGGACGAGTGGCTGTCGTCGAGATAGACCGTCATCGAGCCGTGGGTGCCGGGTGCCTTGATGTCGTGGAAGAAGTTGTGGCGGACGGCGTTGCCCCTGAAGGTCCAGTTGCGCCCGCTGTAGAATGTGCCGACGTCGCCGGTCTCCCAGGAGAGGCGACAGGCTTCGTTGAGCTCGAGGACGTGGTCGTTGCCGCTGTAGAAGACGCCGCAGTGTGGCGCGTCGTGGATGCGGTTGTGGGCCATGCGGTTGCCGACGCCGCTCAGCCCGATGGCGGGGCAGTTGGTGCGCTTGCGGCGGCTGTAGTGGTGGATGTCGTTGTTCACGGCGAAGTGGCCCGCGGGTGCGAGCGAGCGGCGGTCGCCGCCGACCAGGCTGATGCCGCTTGTGCCAACGTGGTAGATGTCGCAACTCTGGACGCCGTTGTGGCGGCCGTCGATCATCGGGTCGCCGGTCTCGACGCGGAGCTGGCCGTCCTTCCTCGCCTCCGCCGGCCCGATGCTGACGGCGGATGTGCCCATGTTGCGGATCGTGCAGCCCGCGATGAGATTGTGCTGTCCGCCGAGGATCTCGACGGCCTTGCCGCGGCCCAGCTCGAGGGTCACGTCGCGGAGCGTCACATGCCTCGTCTTCGTCATGCGGACCAGCGGGTCGGCGAGCATCGAGACCGCCACGGTCGCCTTCGCCACGTCGCTCGGCGGCCAGAAGTACAGGATGCCCTTCTCGCGGTCGAGGAACCACTCGCCGGGCCGGTCGATCTCCTCGAGCAGGTTGATGGCGGCGTAGCGACGGCCGGGTCGGAGCCCGTAGAGATGGGGGGTGGTGAAGGCGGCCTCGCCCGTCTCGGCGTTGAGCTTCGCCACCTTCAGGACGTCGTCGTACCAGTCGTGGTGGAAATAGCCGTGGAGCCAGACGGCGGGTGCCTTGGTCCATCGCTTGAAGCGGTCGCCGCCGAGGAGCATCTTGCCCGGGCGATCGGGCTTCTCGCCGAAGCGGGGCACGGAGCCCTTGTCGAGCACCTTGCCATACTTGGCGAAGCCGCTGTTCGGCCATCGGCTCAGCGGCATGGCCTGGCCGTCGAAGAACAGCTCGAGCATGGGCCCGCCCCGCAGCGCCCCGCGGGACAGCGCGCCGTAGTCGGCGATGCCCTGGGCCTTGAGGTCGGCCTGGAGCACCTTGCCCCGCGCCGCCTCGTCGAGCCTGCCGAGCACGGCCTGATCGGTCACGGGCGCGAAGCCCTTGACCTCGCGGGCGCCCGACAGCCGCACCTCCTCGCCCGGCTGGCCGCGATAGACGATCGGCTTGTCCTCCGTCCCGCCGTCCTGCTCGGCCAGCTCGAAGGTCTTTGAGAGCGGATAGGTTCCGCCACGGATCCACACGGTAACGCCGCCCTCGGGCAGGCCGCCGCCGGCCCTCAGCGCGCGGATGGCGTCGCGCGCCCGTTCCAGCGTGGCGAAGGGCCGGGCCTTGGTGCCGGGATTCTCATCGGCGCCATCGGTTGCGACGTAGAAAGCACCGGACCGCGTCGGCATCGCCGCCTCCTTCATCGCCTGGCAGGATGCCGTGGAGAGTCCGAGCAGGGCGAGCAGCGGAGCGACACCGGTGCGCATCGGGGAGCGCCTCCATTCGGCGTGGGGGACGGCTAGCTGTCACTGTACACAAAAGCGGCGCCGGCACAACCGCGCCGACGCCGCTGGGAGGGCGAGGATGCCGCTGGCGGCCAGATTGGTCCGGGTGTTCGAGCTCAGCCGGTCGATCCTCCACGCTGTCCAATCGTAGCGGCCGCAAGGCGGCGATGGCCGGGCAACACGCCGCGGGTGGATTAGTGAACAGGCGGTTGCGTTGTCAGCCGGGTGAGGACATTCTGGTAGGGTCAGGTTCCTGCTACGTCGCAGCCACCCTGCGCCCAGGCTGCAAGAGGGCCCGTGGCTGAGTCCGCAGGATAATTGCGGACCTGTTTAGGTCCGCAATCATCGTCACTGGGCAACCTCCCAACCCGCACGGGAACCGACCTGGAGCTCTGACAGCGCAACCGCCTGATTAGCTCCTGTCGCGGAAAGTCCCGGTGGGGGAGGGCGAAGCTCCCG
>CAZDNN010000158.1:0-11755 GCA_964506385.1 uncultured Planctomycetota bacterium | reverse complement strand
ACGGCGATGTCGTGGAGGAGCTGGACTGGAGTGTCGGCCAGATTCTCGATACCCTTCGCAAGCATGGGCTCGCCGAGTGCACCCTCGTCCTCTTCACCAGCGACAACGGTCCATGGCTCATCATGAAGCTCAACGGCGGCTCCGCCGGCCTGCTCCGGGGCGGCAAGGGCAGCACCTGGGAGGGCGGGATGCGCGAGCCCTGCGTCGCTTGGTGGCCGGGCCGGATCGCGCCTGGCAGCGTGAGCGCCGAGCTGGCGAGCACTCTCGACATCTTGCCCACCTGCCTCTCCCTGGCCGGCGTGGAACTGCCGGCTGGCCGCGTGCTCGACGGCGCGGACATCAGCACCGTCCTCCTCGGCACCGGCCCCAGCCCGCGCAAGGCAATGTTCTTCTACCGCGGCACGCGTCTCTACGCCGTGCGCAAGGGGCCGTGGAAGGCGCACTTCACGACGCAGGCGGGCTACCGCGACAAGCCCCACCCGCACGACCCGCCACTGCTCTTCCACCTCGACCTCGACCCCTCCGAGCAGTACGATGTGGCGAAGCAGAACGCCAAGGTCGTCGCCGACATCCAGGCGGAGGCGGCGCGCCACAAGGCGACCCTCGAGCCCGTGCCGTCGCAGCTCGAGATCCCTCTCAGGCGTAAGGCGTAAGGAGACACCCGATGAGACGACGCGACTTCCTGAAAGCCCTGGGCGCCGGCTCGCTGGCGCTGGCTGGTGGCCGTCTCGCGCGCGGCGCTGCGGCGCGGGCCGCCAAGCCCAACTTCGTGTTCATCCTGATCGACGACCTCGGGTGGAGCGACCTTGGCTGCTATGGCAGCACCTACTACGAGACGCCCAACATCGATCGCCTCGCGAAGCAGGGAATGCGCTTCACCGACGCCTATGCCGCCTGCCCCGTCTGCTCGCCCACGCGGGCCAGCCTGATGACGGGCAAGTACCCCGCGACTGTGAACCTGACGGACTTCATCCCAGGCCACTGGCGGCCCTACGCGAAGCTCGTCGTCCCCAAGTTCAACCTCCAGCTCCCGCTCAGCGAGGTGACCATCGCCGAGGCGCTCAAGGCCGCGGGCTACCGCACCGCCTGTTTCGGCAAGTGGCATCTCGGTGGCCGCGACTTCGGGCCAGACAAGAGCGGCTTCGACGAGTCGGGCGGCGCGCCCAACCGCAACGACAAGGCCGTCAAGGGCCTCACCGACCGCGCGCTCGACTTCATCGGGAGGCACAAGGGCCGGCCCTTCTTCCTCTTCCTCTCCCACCACACCGTCCACATCCCCATCCAGGCGAGCAAGGAGCGCATCGAGAAGTACCGCAGGAAGCTCAAGCCCGGGCAGGAATTCCCCCAGCAGGCCAACCCCGCCTACGCCGCGATGGTTGAGGAGATGGACATCCAGGTCGGCCGTGTCGTGGCGAGGCTCGACGAGCTGGGCCTCGCCGACGACACGGTGCTGATTCTCTTCTCCGACAACGGCGGCCTCCACAAGATCTTCACGGGCAAGGGCGGCTGGACGACCTCGAACGCCCCGCTCCGCGACGAGAAGGGCTCGCTGTACGAGGGCGGCATCCGCGTCCCGCTCATCGTCCGCTGGCCGGGCAAGGTCAAGCCGGGCAGCGAGTGCTCCGTGCCCGTCACGAGCGTGGACTTCTATCCGACGCTGCTGGAGATGGCCGGCGCGACGGGCGACCCGACGCACAAGGTCGATGGCGTCAGCATCACGCCGCTGCTGAAAGGGGAGGGCACGCCCGGCCGCGACGCCATCTACTGGCACTACCCCCACTACCACCACACGGCGCCCTGCGGCGCCATTCGCGCGGGCGACTGGAAGCTCATCGAGTACTTCGAGGACGGCCGCCTCGAGCTCTACAACCTGAAGGACGACCTCGGCGAGCAGAAGAACCTCTCGGCAGCGATGCCCGACAGGGCCGCGGCGCTCCAGAAGCAGCTCGCCGCCTGGCGGCAGCGCGTCGGCGCGAAGATGCCGACCCCCAACCCCAACTACGACCCGGCGCGAGCGAACGAATGGGGCCGCCGCAGGCGCAAGCCCAAGCCACGGCCGCCGGCCAGGAAGCCTGCGTGAGCTCTGGCCTGGGTCGCGCCGTTGACAGCGCGCGTGGTATGATGCGCGGCCAGTGAGGCCAGAAGAGCGCTGGGGATCGCCGATGGCAGACGGGAGGGCGAGTTGGCCATCCCGCGCTCGGACCTCCGCGGAGTCGTTGGGCCAAGGGGGCCGGAGCGGTCACGGACCGGCGTCCTCGTCCTTTGCAGGGCCCGCCGGCTGATCGTCGGAGACACGGCATGAGCCGCCTGATCCCAGCGTTCGCGCTCCTCTGCGCAGCGGCGACCGCCGCGACGCGCGTCGAGGTGGCGAAAGACAACTCGATCGTCCTGGTGGACGGGGAGTGGCATCTCAACCAGGGCCGCCACCCCCAGATCCGCATCAAGGGCAACCAGCACCTGGTCGCCATGGCCTTCGACACGGCGCCGCTCGAGGGCAGGCTCGTCACGTCGGCCACCCTCGTCTGCCACCAGGGCAGGGAGACCATCGAGGAGCTCACCGTCTCGACCATCCAGGCGCCGTGGGACGAGGCGAGGAGCAACTCGCTGACGTCGGCCGTCCAGCCCCACGAGGGCTGGGCGTGGCCAAGGGCGCGCTTCCCGGCCGTCACGGGCAGCAACAGTTTCTCGCTCTTCTGCCAGTCGAAGAGTGTCGTCAGGAATGGGGTCTACCGCTGGCAGCTCGCCCCCGACCTGATCCACGCGAACGCCATCGGGGCGGCTTTCGGCATCACGCTCCACGAGGTCCGCTGCGACTACTCCCGCAACCCGACCATCTTCTCCCGCGAGCACAGCGCGAAGCGCCCCCACCTGCTCGTCACCTTCGGCGACGCGCCGCCGAAGCCCGAGCCGCCGACGGAGCTGAAGCTCGTCCACCAGGGCGATGCCGAGAGCCTCCGCCTATCGCTCCGCGCGCCGCGGCGCGGCTTCGCCTACGAGGTGACCGTCAACGGCAAGCCGCTGCCGCGCTGGAACGTCCCGTTCGTCCGCCCCGGCGAGACGCAGCGCATCCCGATCCGCGACGTGCCGCTCAAGGAGGGGGCGCCGCTCAAGATCAGCGTGACGGCCCTCAACCGCATCGGCGCGCGCTCGGCGGCGGCCACCCTCGATGCCGTCGTTCCGAAGCCGATGCCCTTGCCGGAGCCCGGCGTGCCCGCCCTGCGCGCCGGGTCTGGAAAGGCCACGGGCATCGCCGTCATCCCGATCCTGGACAAGTACGACATCGACGGGAAGCCGGTGGGCGGCCTGCCGCAGGGTCACCAGGCCTGCAACGGCGTGTTCGACGGCCAGGCCATCCGCCTCGCCGCCGCGCGGGGCGAGGTGGTTGGCTTCCAGGCGCTGCTGCGGGGGAAGGGCACCGTGACGGCGGCGTGCGAGCTGGCCGGCCTGCGCACCGAGCTGTTCCGCGCGCTCTACGTCGACTCGAAGCGGGGCCGCATCCCCGACCCGCTCGTGCCCGTCGGGAAACTCGAGCTGTCACAGGAGCAGGCCACGCCCGTTGTGGTGGACGTCTACGTGCCCTTCGACTTCGCGAAGAAGCAGGTCGATGGGGCGTTCAGCCTGTCGGATGGCCGGGAGCTTCCCATCAAGGTACGCGTCCGTGACTTCGCGATCCCCCGCGCGGCGAGCTTCGCGTGCGAGATGAACGCCTACGGCCTCCCCGACAAGGTGGGCGATTTCTACCGCCTCCAGGAGATCGCCTACGATCACCGCTGCCACGTCAACATCTTGCCCTACAGCCACTCCACCGCCGCCCCCGGCGCCCGCAAGTGCCACATGGACATGCGGATGGCCGACGGCCGCAGGATGGACGAGCGGCGCTTCAACGGCATCGAGCCAGGGGCGAAGGGCGGGTGGTGGGACGACTTCGTCAAGGTCTTCGGCCCCTATCTCTCGGGCAGTCACTTCACGGACGGCCACCGCGGCCCCATCCCCGCGCCCGGTTTCTACCTGCCCTTCCACGAGAGCTGGCCGCTCAACGTCCGGGCCTTCTGGAGCGGGGACTACGACGCCTACGAGGGCTTCAAGGCCAAGCCAGAGTATGCCCAGACCTTCGTGGACATCGTCCGCGACTTCGTGGCCGTCGCGAAGCGCGAGGGCTGGACGGAGACCGGGTTCCAGATTTACTTGAACAACAAGCCGCGCCGCAACGACAAGCGCTACAGCCCCTGGACGCTCGACGAGCCGGTGGCATACTGGGACTACCGCGCGCTCGCCTACTACGGCGACCTGGTGCGCAAGGGCAGGGGAGAGCCTTGCCCGGTGACGCTGCGCTACCGCATCGACATCTCGCGGCCGCAGTTCGACCGCGGCCAGCTCTGGGGCAAGTGCGACCTGTGGGTCGTCAGCTCCGCCGCCTTCCGCGACTACCCGCGCATCGTGGCCGACCGCGCCGAGCGCACGGGCGAGCTCGTCTGGGTCTACGGCACCAGCAACCCCGTCGAGGCGAGCAACCGCACGATTCAGGCCTGGGCCATCGAGGTCTATCGCAACGGCGGCTGGGGCGTCCTGCCCTGGCAGACCATCAACAAGAGCGGCTCGGCACTCAAGAAGGCCGATCAGCTCGGCCTCTTCATCTTCGACAAGGCCAGCGGCGCCATCCACCACTCGATGCGGCTCAAGGCATATCGCCGCGCTCAGCAGGACATCGAGTACCTGGAGCTGCTCCGCAAGCGCCGCAAGCTCACCCCCGGCCAGCTCCGCGCCTTCATCGACCGCTACGTCACCCTCGGGGGCCAGGTCGTGCAGCGGGGCGCCGACGGCGCGGGGACGCCGCGCTACGGCAAGCTCTCGCCCGAGGGCTATCGCTGCCTGCGGGAAGCCGCGGCGGCGCTCATCGAGGCAGCCCCGTAGGAGGCCCCATCCCAATGCCCAAGCTGTGGCTGCTCCTTGTGCCATCGGTCGCCTGCATCGCCTCGGGGTCAGAGAAGCCGAAGATCGCGCACATCGGCCTGGTCGCGCCCGACATCATCGGGATCACCGTGCATTGTGGCCGCGTCGAGTATGGCCGCCAGGTGCCCTACGAGCCACAACCCGGCGACAAGGTGGATCGCAAGACGCACCAGCGCTGGGTGCGCCGCGGCGGCGAGTTCCTCGGCGCCCTGGCCGCCATCCGCCGCGAAGCCGACGAGCGGGTCGCGCAGAGCGACAAGACGGGCTTCCGCTGGACGAAGGACCCCTGGCGGCCCATCGGTTGGGGCCTTCCCGCCGCGCCGGATGCCGTGACCCTCTGCCGCGCCCACGCCCTGACCGGCGAGGCGAAGTACCTGCGGACGGCCATCCTCGCCTGTCAGTTCGGCGCGGGCGCCAATCCCTCCAACCTCTGCTACACTACCGGCCTCGGCCACGCGAGCCCCCAGCACCCCCTCCACATCGACTCCCGCATCACCCACCAGCCCCCGCCGCCCGGTCTCACCGTCTTCGGCCCCGCCGACGTGCAGCGGAACAAGGGCCAGTGGGGCCAGAAGCTCGTCAACCAGTTCGCCCACCCCAAGGTCGAGCAATGGCCGAGCCTGGAGGCATTCTTCGACGTCTTCTGGTATCCGCCCATGTGCGAGTTCACGATCCACCAGCCCATGGCCGCCAACGCCTACGTGTGGGGATACCTTGCAGCAAGGCAGTGAGCGAGGGAGAGGAGATGACTGGATGGGTGGATGATTGGATGAATGGAAGACCTCGCGAGGGCGGGCCAGTGGTTGCGTATTCTCCCATCCATCCACCCATCCAGTCTTCCACCCATCCACTTCCTACGGAGGAGCGCGCTCTCGATGATGACGTCGCACGATGACATCCAGGCGCTCTTCGACCGCCGCCCCGCCGAGCGGGTGGGCGTGAGCGACGGGATCTGGCACGACACCATCAAAAAGTGGGTGACCCAGGGCTACCCGACGAAGAAAGTCACCAAGACCGTCGAGGAGGACGGCCGGCAGGTCGAGAAGGAGGTGGAGCAGCCCGTTGACGCGGCCGACCACTTCGGCTTCGACATGGCGGGCGTCGGCGGCTGGTTCGACATCATGCCGCTGCGGGGCCACCGCGAGGTGCTCGAGGAGACCGACGAGTGGCGCATCACCCGCAACGGCGCGGGGGCGGCGCTGAAGTACTGGAAGCACAAGAGCGGCACCCCCGAGCACATCGACTTCCTGATGACCAGCCGCGAGGTGTGGGAGCGCGACTACCGTCCCCACCTCCTCGAGCTCGACCGCGAGCGGATCAACGTTGAGGCCGCCCGCAAGGGCCTCGAGCGCCGCCGCGAGCAGGGCTACTGGACCTTCGTCGGCCACCAGTTCATCTGGGAGAACATGCGCTGCTCCCTCGGGGACATCTGCATGTACCAGAGCCTCGTCCTCGACCCTGGGTGGATACACGACTACTGCCGCGTCTACACCGACTTCTACAAGATGCACTTCACGGTGATCCTCGAGGAGGCGGGTGTGCCCGACGGGGCGTGGCTCTATGAGGACCTGGGCTACAAGAACGGCCTGTTCGCGTCGCCGAAGGTGCTCGCGGAGCTGATCTTCCCGTACTACGCGGAGATGGTGGACTTCTTCCACGGCTACGGCCTGCCCGTGGTGCTGCACACCTGTGGGAGCACGACCGAGGCGCTGCCCATGATCGTCGAGGCGGGCTTCGACGGCCTCCACCCGATGGAGGTGCCCGCGGGCAACGACACCTTCGCCTTCGTCGAGCAGTATCGCGACGACCTGGTGTTCATCGGCGGCTTCGACAAGCGCATCATCGAGACCGGCGACCGCGGCCTCATCCGCCGCGAAACCACCGCCTGGCTCGACGGCATGAAAGCACGCGGCGCCCGTCACGTCTTCGGCTCAGACCACTCGATCTCGACGAACACCGACTACGATGCCTTCTGCTACCTGCTCGAGGTCTATCGCGAGAATATGATGTACTGAAGCGGATGGGTGGATGAATGGATGATTGGGTGAGTGGAAGAGAAGAAACCAGGCTTCCTCGTCTGCATTCACCCAGCCATCCAGCCATCCGCCCATCCTCTCCGTAGCACCGAGGAGAGCCGCCAATGCGATTCCTGACTCTGTTGTGCCTGATCTCATCCGCCTGCGCGGGCGAGCTCATGCTCTTCGACTTCGAGAGGGGCTTCGAGGTCACGAAGGTGTCGCGGCGCGACCTCAAGCTCAGCACGGTGGCTGAAGGAGGCAATACCAGGCTGCGGCTGGAGACGGGACACAGGGAGGAATGGCCGGGCATCGACCTGCCGGCGCCCGCGCGGCCGTGGGATCTCTCCGGCTTCGAGAGGCTCGCCCTCGATGTCAAGAACGTGGGCACCAACGTCGGCACCCTGTGCTGCCGCGTGGACAACCCAGGCGCCGACGGCAAACGCAATTGCAGCACGGGCAGCATCACCCTCAAGCCGGGACAGGCCGCCACGCTCAACATCGTCTTCCGTCGCAAGCCGTCCTGGGCGGCGGACATCAAGCTCTTCGGCATGCGGGGCTACCCCAAGCCCGGCGGCGTGCCGGAGCCGGCGATCGATCCCCACAAGGTCACCAACCTCGTCCTCTTCGTGCCACGGCCCAAGGCGGACCACGCATTCGAGGTGGACAACATCAGGGCGACGGGCACATACGTCGAGCCCAAGACCGCGCGGATGACCGCCGAGAGCTTCTTCCCCTTCATCGACACCTTCGGCCAGTACATCCACAAGGACTGGCCCGGCAAGACCAAGTCGGTCGAGGACCTCCGTCGCCGCCGCGACGAGGAGGCGAAGGAGCTGGAAGCGAAGCCCGGCCCGAAGGGCTGGAACCAGTATGGCGGCTGGGCCGACGGCCCGACCCTCAAGGCCACGGGCTTCTTCCGCGCCGAGAAGCACCAGGGCAAGTGGTGGCTCGTGGACCCCCAGGGCAAGCTCTTCTGGTCACACGGCATCGACTGCGTGCGGCCCGGCGCCGCCACGCCCACCGACGAGCGTAAGCACTGGTTCCATGACTTCCCCGGCGACAAGCCCGAGTTCGCCGGCCTCTTCGGCGTCCAGCGCAACGTCGTCCGCGGCCACTACAAGGGCAAGCAGCCCCGCACATTCGACTTCGGGTGCGCGAACCTGATGCGCAAGTACGGCGCCGACTGGCGGCAGTCTCACGCCGAGATCAGCCACCGCCGGCTGCGAAGCTGGGGGCTCAACACCATCGCCAACTGGTCCGACGGCGGGATCTGCCTGATGCGGAAGACCCCCTATGTCGGCACCATCCACTTCTGGAGCAAGGAGCTGGAGGGCAGCAGCGGCTACTGGAGCAAGTTCCGCGACGTCTTCGACCCCGCCTTCGCCAAGGCCATCCGCAAGCGGATGGAGCAGGAGAGGGGGAAGACGGCGGGCGACCCCTGGTGCCTCGGCTACTTCGTGGACAATGAGATATCATGGGGCAATGACACGTCGCTCGCCGTCGCCGCGCTCGTCTCGCCGCCGGAGCAGACGGCCAAGCAGGTGTTCGTCGCCGACCTCGAGGTGAAGTACGGCACCATCGGCAAGCTCAACGCGACCTGGGGCACGAAGCACGCCTCCTGGGACGCGCTCCTCCAGAGCCGGACAGCGCCCAATGTGAAGAAGGCCCGCGCGGACCTCCAGGCCTTCTACACGAAGACCGCAGAGACCTACTTCAAGACCATTCGCGACGCCGTCAGGGCGGTCGCCCCGAATCAGCTCTACCTCGGCTGCCGCTTCGCCTGGGCCAACAAGCTGGCCGTCGCCGCCGCCGTCAAGTACTGCGACGTGGTCAGCTACAACCTCTACCGCAGCCCCGACCAGATCGCCCGCTTCAAGATGCCGGTGGCCGCTGATGTGCCGCTGATCATCGGCGAGTTCCACTTCGGCGCGCTCGACCGCGGGATGTTCCACACCGGCCTGCGGCCCGTGGCGAGCCAGGAGGCGCGGGCCGACGCCTACCGCCGCTACATCGAGGCCGCCCTCCGCCATCCGCAGTTCGTCGGCACAGGCTGGTTCAAGTACCGCGACCAGTGCACCACCGGCCGCGCGCTCGACGGCGAGAACTACCAGATCGGCTTCGTGGACGTCTGCGACACTCCCTACCCCGAGACCATCGCCGCCTGCCGCGACGTCGGCTATCGCCTCTACGAAACCCGCCTGGGCAGCAGGTAGCCCCCGCCCGAGCTTGCCTCCGCGCAGGAGCAGGGAGCCAGCGCTCACCCGTCTCGCGGTGGGAGCTTGGGCAGCTCGAGGCTCGGACGGTGGGAGAAGTCGGGACGGTCGGGCGGCGTCTCCGCGAGCTGCTTGAGGATGAGCTCGATGGCGAAGTCGAGCTGGGTGTCGCGGCCGGCGGCGTGGTCCTGCGGCGTGATGTCCACCTCGATGTCGGGGTCCGTCCCGTAGTTCTCCACCGCCCAGCCGACGTCCTTGAACCAGAAGGAGTACTCCGGCTGGGTCGTGAGGCCGCCGTCGACGAAGCGCCGGCTCGGCGAGATCCCGATCACCCCACCCCAGGTCCGCTTGCCGATCAGCGTCCCGAGCTTCATCAGCTTGAAGCAGTGGGAGAAGATGTCGCCGTCCGAGCCGGCCAGCTCGTCGGTGACGGCCACGATGGGGCCTGGCACGGAGTAGGCGGGATAGGGGTCGGGCGCCCCCCAGCGCGGCAGGTCGTAGCCGATGCGCTTGCGCGCGAGCTTCTCGAGCAGGAGCTGGGAGACGTGGCCGCCGCCGTTGCACCGCACGTCCACAATCAGGCCGCCGCGGTCGAACTCGGCCAGGTAGAGGCGATGGAACTCGGCGTAGCCCCGCGCCCCCATGTCCGGGATGTGGAGGTAGCCCACGCGGCCCTTCGTCTCGCGGTGGACCCGCTGGCGATTGGTCTCGACCCACTCGCGGTAGCGGGCGGGCTGCTCGGTCGGCAGAGCCTTGACGGAGACGGTGCGCTCGGTGCGGCGCTCGGCCACCGTGAGCAGCACCTCGGTGTCCGCGCGGTGTACCAGCAGGCGGCCGGGCGGGACGTCCTCGGTCAGCGGCACGCCGTCCACGGCCCGGAGCACGGCGCCCGGCCCGACACAGATGCCAGGGGCGTTGAGCGGCGAGTCGGCGGCGGGGTCCCAGGAGTCGCCGCGGATGACGTGCACGACGCGGAAGCCGCGCGCCCTGCGATCGTAGCGCAGCTCGGCGGCCAGGTGCCCCACCGTGTAGACCGGCTTGGCGCGGTAGTCGCCGCCCATCTCGTAGGCGTGGCTCGTGCCCAACTCCCCCTGCATCTCCCACATCAGGTCGCTGAACTCCGAGCGGGCGCCGACCCGCTCGAGGACGGGCAGGTAGCGGCGGTAGACCCGCTGCCAGTCCACCTTCGACATGTCGGCGGTCCAGAAGTGGTCGCGCTGGAGGCGCCAGGCCTCGCGGTACATCTGCCGCCACTCGGCCTGCGGGTCCACCGACACCCGGACGCGGCCGAGGTCCAGCCAGCCGCTCTTGCGGCCCGGCCCCGCCTTCTCCTGCTTCTCGTCGGGCTTCTCCCCCGCCTTGAGCGCGCGGAGCTTCCTGCCCGAGAGATAGAGCATCGTCTTGCCATCCTGGGACAGTGCGAAGCCGCCGATGCTGCTGAGCAGGGTCTGCTTCTCCTGCTTGTCGAAGTCCCACATCTCGAGGGTGCCCTGCGCTGGCTCGTCGTCGCTCCACCGACGGCCGAGCGAGCCCTGCACGGGGAAGCTGGTGAATAGGACTTTGCCGCCCGGCAGGCCCGCGATCTGGCCGTAGCGGCCCAGAGGCACGGGGAAGGCGACGATGCGATGCTCGATGCCGTCGAGGTCGATCTCGACCGGCTTCGTCTCCTTCTTCTTCCCCTTCTTCCCCTTCGGCTTCTCGTCCTTCTTATCGGCGTCCTCGGCTTTCTCGCCTGGGGCGCGCGGCACGGGCACGAAGGGCGACGGGAGGTCCTTGCGGAGCGTGATGAGGTAGGGGCGGAGGCCGCGAGGGAAGTTGAGGTCGAAGTGCAGGCTGTCGTAGACGGGGTCGAGGTCGCGGATGCCGAGGAAGTAGAGGTACTTGCCATCGGGGTCCCACGCAGGGGCGAAGTCGGCGAGGACGGGCTCGGTGATCTGGTGGGTCTTCCGCGTCTTCGTGTCGTAGAGCTTCAGGCAGCGGGTTTCGGGGGTGTTGGGGTAGCTGTAGGCGACCCACCGGCCGTCGGGCGACCAGCGGCCGCCGCTGATCCGGCCGTTCGGGCTGCGGTCGATGACCTTGAGGGTCTTGCGCTTGAGGTTGACCAGGACGAGCTCGCAGCGGTGGTTGCAGAGCGTCGCGAGGTCGGCCGTCGGCGAGACGTTGAGCTGGTGGGGCGCGCCGACGTCGAGCTTGTCGAGCACCACCGGCTCCTCCGACAGGTCGGCGCGGTGGATCTGAAGCCGCTCCTCGCCCGTCTCGTCGGTCACCGAGAGGACCCGCTCGCCGTCGCTCAGCCAGGCGCCATGGCGCTGGCGCACGCCGTCGCGCCCGCCGTGCTGGCGGACGGCGCCCTCCCAGAGCGCCATCGAGAAGAGCTTGCCGCGCGACGTGAGGGCGACGGAGTGGCCCTTGGGATGAAGCGCGAAGCCGTCGAGGAACTTCGCGGCATCGACAAACTTGCGCTGGCACTGGGCGCGGGGGCTGCGGAAGTCCACGTCGAGCCGATGCGTCGCATCCGTCTTCGGGTCGTAGAGGAAGAGGTCGGCGCCCGCGTGGAAGGCGACTCGGCGGCCG
>CAZDNN010000157.1:0-11763 GCA_964506385.1 uncultured Planctomycetota bacterium | reverse complement strand
GCCGCGCCGACCGTAACGGCCAGATACGGCGCCACCAGCGCAGCACTCGCCAACACCAGGGCCACGGCGCCCGCCGCCCGCCGGCTCGCGCCGCCTTCCTCGCCGTGGAACACCAGCGCATAGACGCTAAGGCCCGCCGCCGCCAGGCCCATCAGCGCCGCGCCCACCAGCAGATTCGCATACGCTGCCCCCGCCAGCGCCGCTACCAGCAGCACCCCGAAGCGCCGGCCCTCGCCGCGCACGAACCGCAGGAGGCCCTCGACCGCGAACGGCAGGAGGGCCAGCGTCCAGGTGAACGACGTGGCGAGCAGTGGCTTGCTCAGGAAGAGGCCCAGCCGCATGTCGTAGCCGCGGACCAGGAGCGCCTGGAAGTCGCTCACCGGAAGGCGGAACGCCTCGGCCACCCCCACGTCGCCCGTCAGCCAGCGCACGACCAGGAGCAGCCAGCCCGGGCCGTTCAGCCCCACCACCGTCAGCGCCACGGCGAGGGCCACCCCGGCGTTGCCGCCCCCCATCCAACGCACCAGCCTCGCCATCCCCAGCAGACCTGCGGCCAGCCCCACGGGGCCGAGCACCACCATCACCGTCAGCGGGCTCAGGCCCGTCACGGCGCTCAGGCCCGCTGCCAGGGCGTTGTAGGCCCAGTGGTAGTGGAGCGGCTGCCCCGCGAGATAGGGATCGGGCGGCGGGATGCCGTGGCGGCGCACCGCGTGGGCCAGCGCCGTGTTGCTCATCGCATCGTCCCGCAGGTGCACCCGTGGATTCACCACCAGCGGCACCGACACCGCAGCGGTCACGCCGAGCACCAGCAGGACATCACGCCTCGTCGTCATCGCTGCCTCCGCGCGCCCGTCATCTCTCCGTCGCTGCGTCATCCCGAAGCCTCACCACCGCGACCTCCGCCTCCAGCCCTGGGACCTCGGCGGCAGTGACCCGGCCCGCCAGCGCGAACGCGGACTCGGACAGCAGAGGCAGGCCGCTCCCCCCCCAGACGAGCAGCGTCCTGGCCCCCGCCTCGCGCATCTCGGACGCGATGCCCGCCGGCGCCGTGGCCCTCGGCGTCCCCGCGTACTGGGCATCGAGATAGTAGGCCACGTGAAGCCCGTTCCACCAGGCGTCGCCGCCCATGCAGGCGAGCGGGCCGCGGACGCCGAGCTCCGCCAGACGCGCGGCCACCAGGCGATGCTGGCGGCCAGGCGGCGGCGAGCGGCGGAGGATGCCAATGGCCCGCACGGGATGGAACGCGAAGGAGACGACAGCCACCACGCCCAGCGCCGCGGCGAGCAGGCGCCGGCGCCGCTCTGACAGCCGACGCCCCAGGACCGCCGGCACCCGCCCCACGAGGTGGAACGCCAGGACGAGGAGCACGAGCATGGGAAACCAGTAGTAACGCTGGACGTCGGCGAAGAGCAGGGCATAGCCGCCGCAGTAGACCGCCACGGTGAGCGCGGCCGCGGCGTAGCGGAAGGCGACCTCGCGCCGCCGGCGAGTCAGGACGAACGCGACGGGAGCCAGCGCGAGCGCCGCGACGGCCAGGCGGAGCTCGTCGGTCGCGGCCAGGTGCCCGGCGATGATCCCCAGGTTGCGGCCCATGAGCCGGAGCTGTCGGACCAGTGCCTCGCGGCTGGCCAGGGGCGACGGGATGTCGGGCCGCGGCCCCGTCGCGTCGAGGGTGGCGTCGTGCCACACGTTGGGCGCATCGGCCGGCGGCCGGCGCAGGCCTGTCGGCGGGCGCCGCCCGCCCGCGTGGTCGGGGCCGTACTGCTGATAGGTCGAGGCCCCGGCCGTCCCGATAGTCAGGCGCCCGTACTTCCCGCTCAGGACCCCGACCCACGGCGCCGCGACGACGGCGAAGGCGCCCACTGCCATTCCCCACGTCCGCACCATCCCCCATAGCGGGTGCCAGGCCTGGACTCGCTCGGGCGTGTCCTCCTCCTGCGCTATCGCCTCCCCGCGGCGGCGCCATCCGTGCAGCAGCACCACGAGCGCGACGTGCACGAGGACGAACGGCAGGGCGTACTGCTTGGCCAGGTAGGCCAGGCCGCCGAGCAGCCCGACGGCGGCGGCCCGCCATCGGGAGGCCAGCAGCCGCGGGTCCATCACCGCATCGAGGTAGAGGAGCAGAAGCGCCGTGACCAGGAGATCGACCCGGTGGACGATCGAGAACTCGGCGATCAGCAACGCCGCGCACCCAGCGGCAGCGGCCCGCAGCCACGCGCCCAGCTCGAAGCGCCCCGCCAGCCGCCACACCCCCACGACGCACAGCGCCCCCCACGCGCCGATCCACAGCCGCATCGCCACCCGCGGCGTCACCCCCGCCGCCACCAGCGGAGCCGTCACCCACGCAGGCAGCGGCGACCAGTGGCCGAACACCGCGTGACGCAGGTCACCCGCCGCGTACCAGCCGGCCATCCGCAGGTAGCACTCGCCGTCGGAGGACAGCAGGTCCACGGCGTGGGCCTGGATTGCGAAGGCCAGCGCGGCGTACGCGGCGACGATGGCGGCGAGATGTGCCCGCGGCTCGGCCGTCCAGTGCCTGCTCACAACGGGATCCCCGCGGCGGAAGGGGAGAGGGCTCAGGCCGTCGGGCAGAGCTTACTCCACCGCGGCGGCGCCCGTCAACCCGCGCTGCGGCGCCGTGTCTGGCCCCGGGTCTTGGGGACCGTGGCCCGGTCTTCTGGATCGTGCTCGTCGTCGTCCTCGGTTCGACTCCCGACGACTCCGCAGGCTCAACGCGAAGCGGCCGTTCCTCCTCCGCAGTGGCCGAGATCTGAGCGCGCCGGTGGTCAGCAGGCGCTACGGCGGCACCATCGACGACGACGAGGACGACGACGAGGACGAGTGAAGAAGGAACCCCAACATCCGGGGCCAGACTCTGCGGTGCCGTGGCGGAGGCTAGAAGATGCGGAAGGGCCTGCGGCGCCGGCTGAGGGTTGGGCGCAGGGTGAGGGGCTCGCCGTCGCGGCGCACGGTGATTGGAAGCACGGTGCCGGGCCGGGCGCGGAGGATGCGCATCTGGAAGTCGCGGGCGTCCTCCACGGGCTTCCCGCCCACGGACACGATGATGTCGCCCCTGCGGAAGCCGACCTTCCCTGCCGGGGAGAGGAGGCGGACTCGCGTGACGAGCACGCCGTCGTCGGCATCCAGGTCCCGCTCCTCGGCGAGGTAGGGGGTGATGTCCTCGACGGTGATGCCGAGGTAGCTGCGCCGGGGGCGGCCGTGGGTCTTGAGGTCGCCAAGCCAGGGTCGGATGAGGGCGGTGGGGACGGCGAAGCCGAGGTCGTTGGCGGGGAAGATGCCAAGGGTGACGAGACCGACGACGCGGCCTGCGGCGTCGAAGACGGGGCCGCCGCTGTTGCCTGGGTTGACGGCGGCGTCGATCTGGAGGTAGTCCTCGATGTTGTTGGCGTCGAGCTGGCGGTGGCGGCCGCTGACGATGCCGACGGTGACGGTGCCTGTGAGGTTGAGCGGCTGGCCGATGGCGACGACCCAGTCGCCGATTTCGAGCTGGTCGGAGTCGCCGAGGGGCGCGGTCACGAGGCGGGCCTTCCCTGGCTCGGCCTTCACGAGCGCGGCGTCGATGAGCTTGTCCTTGCCCACGACGCGGCCCTTGAGGCGGCGCTTGCGGCCGTCGGCGTCCGTGCAGCGGACCGTGATCTCATCGGCGTCGCGGATCACGTGGTGATTGGTCAGCACGTGGCCGTCGGCCTCGACGATCACACCGGAGCCGACGTGCTTGCGCAGCCGTCCGAGGACAGCCGACGGCAGGAAGAAGGTGAACGACAGCGCGTCGCCGATGATGCTGCGCAGCGGGAAGGGGTTGGCCAGGCGGACCGTGCGGCGGAAGAGCCCGGGCAGGAAGTGCTCCGTGGTCTCGATCTTGACGACGGACTTGGCCCGCGCGCGGACAATGCCGCGGACGTCGGGGAAGCCGGGCGGGGGCGCCTCACCCGCGGTGGCGAGGCCAGCGAGGAGAGTGATGAGGAGGATTGCCGATTGCCGATTGCCGATTGCCGATTGCATCCCGTGTCGAGCCTTTCTGCGCAGACGGTGAGTCCCAGCGGCAGACCACGCTCCCATTACAGTTCCCGTTTCGGAAGGCCCCCCTCGCCGGAGGACCGCCTCGAGGCGGCTCTTTCCCCCGGGTCCGAAGACTTGGACTTGCCGCAACAGGAACATTATAGCCCGAAGCGGGTGCGCTGCGCGACTGCCTTCGCGACCCATCGGCAATTGGCAATTGGCAATCGGCAATCGGCAATCTTCAGCGGAGCTTGAGCGTGGCGAGCGCGATGGCGGCGAAGACGACGGAGAGGATCCAGAAGCGCGTGGTGACCTTTGTCTCGCTGTAGCCCTGGTGCATGAGGCTGTGGTGGTAGGGCGCGCGGAAGAAGAGGCGGCGGCCCAGCAGCTTCAGGCCGATGTAGTCCTGGATGAAGCTGCTCCCCGCCTCAATGACGAAGATGCCGCCGGCGATGAAGAAGACCACCTCCTGCTTGGTCAGGAGGGCGAGGGTGCCGAGGATGCCGCCGAGGGCGAGGGAGCCGGTGTCGCCCATGAAGACGCTGGCGGGATGGGAGTTGAACCACAGGAAGCCCGCCCCGGCGCCGATGAGGGCGCAGCAGAAGACGGCGAGCTCGTCGCTCCCGGGCAGATGGCCGAAGTGGAGCACCTGCGCCACGTCCGCTGTGCCGACGACGTAGGCGAACACCCCGAGCACCGCGGCGACCAGCATGGCGGGGACGATCGCCAGCCCGTCGAGCCCGTCCGCGATGTTCACCGAGTTCGACGACAGGACCATGAAGACGATGACGACGCCCATGTACCACCAGCCGAGGTAGAGGCCGGCCTTCCAGATGGGCACGGTGAGGGTGCGGGTGACGTCGGCGCCGTAGGGCGAGAAGGCCGGGGAGATGAACAGGATGCCGACGAGGGCGCCGAAGGCGATCTGCGAGGTGTACTTCCAGGCTCGCGAGAGGCCCTGCTCGTTGGAGCCGCGGCGGATCTTCAGCACGTCGTCGAGCGCCCCGATGGCCCCGAAGTAGAGCGCCGCGGCCAGCACGATCCGCACGTGCTGGCTCCCCAGATCGCACCACAGCAGGCACGCGGCGAACAGGCCGCCCAGGAGCAGCAGCCCGCCCATCGTCGGTGTCCCCTCCTTGCTCACCACGTTCAGCCCGCCGAAGTCCCGGCCCTTGTCCCGCGCCCCGTACCGCTTGAGCAACGCGATGAGCGCAGGCCCCAGCAGCAGGCTCACCGCGAAGGCCGTCACCACCGCACCGATCGAGCGGAAGCTCAGGTAGCGGAACAGGCGGAACGGGCCGAATAGGTGCTCGAGGTGGCGAAGGTAGTAGAGCATCGGATGCGGTCAACTCTCCCTTGGGGCCGTGGGCCCCTCAGCCTGGGGGCCTGTGACGGTCGGTCGCGCCGGCCGGCATGCCGGGCTTCCGGACGTGGTTCCACCCGGCCTTGGGGTTGAGATACAGGTCGTGGAACTCGTCGGGCTTGACGGCTCCCGGCCCGCGATGGATGGCGCGCAGCGCGCTGCTGAGCACGTCGCGATGGACGAAGTATGAGATGGCGCCTTCGCTCTGGCGGTCAATCCCCTTGACGGCCGCGCGGGCGTCGTCGAAGCGGTCGGGGTGGCGCGCGGCGAAGTGGGTGAGGGCGATGGCGGCCTGGCTGCGGACGGGCCAGCTCTCATCGCGGGCCAGGCGTGCGAGAGCCGCGAAGGCCCGGTCGCTCACGCCGAGATGGCCGAGGGCCTCGGCGATGGCCATGCGGACCTCGAAGTTGTCCTCGGCGACGGTGACGCGGCCGTTGCGGGCGTGGCCGTAGAGGAGCTCGAGCAGGTCGCGCTCGAGCGGCTCGGCGGGGGGAAAGAGGCGGGCGAGTGCGCGGCCTGCCTCGGCGCGCACCTCCCAGTAGGGGTCGTCGAGCGCCCTGCGGAGCGCCGTGCGGGCCGCATCGGTGTCCAGCCCCACGCGGGCGATTGCCTCGGCGGCGTTGCGGCGCACGATCCCCGCCTCGCGGCGGTCTGTCAGCTTGTGGATCAGGAGCGGGTAGCGGCTCTCGTCGCGGAGGTGGGCGATGAGCTTGACGGCGGCGTTGCGCACCTCCCACGCCGGCCAGCGCAGCCACCCGTCGATACGCTCGCCAACGTCGGCCGGCGGCGCCGCGTCCGTGGCCAGGAGCCTGTTGACCTGGGCGAGGTGACCGCGCCAGCGGCGCGGGAACAGGAATGCGATGAGGGAACGAAGCATCGAGCCTGGGGTATCGGGGAGTTGCCGTGGGGATGACGCAAGGCATCTTAGCAGAGCGGGAAGCCGCATGCAAGCGGCGCGCGAGCGGATTCGAGGGTTTTTCCGCGCCTTTTTCCACGCCGGACCCAGGACACACCACATGTCGGGGCGCGCTGCCGCGCACACCCAGGGCCGGCCCCGAAATCCCCTGGGAACGTATTGACACGCGTCCGTCCGCCAGTGTAGAATGCACTCCAAGTGTCCAGCCACCCGGGGAGTCGGACCCACCTTGCGGGGGCTGGCGGAGGGCAAGTTCAGCCTATCACATCCTGGCATAGGAGGTTCCGCCATGAGGTCATTCGTGCGCGCGGTGGCGTGGTGTGTCGTGAGTCTGGCGTTGGCCTCTGCGGCGGCGCACGCCGGGGTCGGGCTGTCGTCGGGCACGGCGGTCAGCGGTGAGTCGTGGCAGGCGGTGGCCCTCGACCAGGCCTACACCTCGATGGTGGTGGTCTGCACGCCGAACTACGCGAAGACAGATCCGCCGTGCGTCGTGCGGGTGCGGAACGCCGCGGGGAGCGGGTTCGAGTTCCTCGTCCAGCGTGCCGACGCTTCCAGCGATGCGGTCGCCGGCGTGACGGTGCACTATCTCGTCGTCGAGGAAGGGGTCTACACGGTCGCCGCCGACGGCGTGAAGATGGAGGCCGTGAAGTACCTGTCCACCGTGACCGACAACTCGAGCTCGTGGGTCGGCGAGCAGCGGAGCTACCTCCAGCCCTACACCCAGCCCGTCGTCCTCGGGCAGGTGATGACGGCTAACGACCTGACCTGGTCGACCTTCTGGTGCCGTGGCTCGAGCAGCAAGACCCCGCCCAACGGCACACTCTGCGTGGGCAAGCACGTGGCCGAGGATCCGGCCAGGACCCGCGCCGACGAGACGGTCGGGTACATCGTGATCGAGGCGGGGAGCGGCGCCATCGACGGCCGCGGCTACACCGCCGCGCTCGGCGCGGACACCATCCGCGGCCCGGACGACTCGCCGCCCTACACGTACTCGCTCAGCGGCATCGCCACGGCCGCCGTCGCCGTCGCCACGCAGGCGGGGATGGACGGCGGTAACGGCGGCTGGGCCTTCCTCTATGGCGCCGACCCCGTGAGCCCGACGAGCCTGGCTCTGGCCGTCGATGAGGACCAGGCGAAGGACAGCGAGCGGCGGCACACGACCGAGCAGGTCGGCTATCTCGTGCTCGAGGAGCCGCCCAGCCCGCCGCCTACGCCGCTGAGCATCGCCGACGTCACCATCGCCGAGCCCGGCACGGCCGTCGAGCGGTACGCCAAGATCGAGCTGGAGGTCACCCTGGCCGACGGGAGCTGGACGAAGCCCTACGACCCCGACCCCGCCGCGGGGGGCCTCGACCTGAAGGCGACCTTCTCCGGGCCTGGCGACCCCGTGACCATCCCTGGCTTCTACGACGGCTCCGTCTGGCGGGTCCGGTTCGCCCCCGGCGAGCCGGGCGCCTGGAGCTTCACCGTCTCGGCGGAGGACGCCAGCGTCGCCGAGCCGGTCACCTGGTCGGGCGGCGCCTTCACGTGCGTGGACACTGGCCAGCACAAGGGCTGGCCGCGAATCGACGGCCAGATCATCCGCTACACGAACGGCGAGGCCGTCTTCGCCGTCGGCCACAACAACGGCTGGCAGTGGGATGTCGAGCAGCCCTCCCTGGCGGAGATGGCGGCCGGCGGGGAGAGCGTGCTGAGCTTCTGGCTCGCGCAGCCGTGGGCCGAGATGTCGTGGGGCGCGGCCCGCGCGCCGATCGAGAACGCCGAGATGGGCATCGGCAACTACAACCAAGCCGCCTGCGAGACCTTCGACGGCATCGTCGCCCGCGCCGAGGCCGCCGGGGTGTGCCTCCTGCCCACCATCTGGTCCCACGACCAGCTCTGCGACCAGTTGAGCTGGGGCGCCCCGTCGTGGTGGCAGAACGCCTACAACACCCTGTGCTCCGCCACCGACTTCTATCTCACCGGCTCCACCCCGCAGTGGCGCTACCAACAGAACTTCTACCGCTATCTCGTCGCCCGCTGGGGCTACAGCCGCGCTATCGCCGGCTGGGTCGGCGTGTGCGAGGTGGACGGCACGGACGGCTACCGCACGACGTGGGGCGGCGGACCCCAGCGCGTCAACGACTGGATCACCGCCGTCCGCGGCGTCTTCGCCGGCCTCGACCCCTTCCGCACCAACGGCGCAGGCCAGTACCCCATCACCTTCACCAAGACCGACACGTGGCCGAGCAGCACGTCCGACGACTGGAACGACTGGACGGGCACGCTCGATCTCCGCGCCGCGGACTCCTATCGCAGCTCCCGCGACGACATCGGCGTGGCCCTGACCATCGCCAACGAGACGAGCGCCGACCCAGGCGCCAACATGTACGCATCGGGCAAGCCGTGCTTCCACGCCGAATGGGGCGGCGACACGACCAACGGCGCCAGCCAGCCCACCCACCTCCACAACGGCCTGTGGGCCGGCGCCGCCGCGGGGGCGGCCATGTCCCCGCTCGTGTGGTGCGACGGCGGCGGCTGGCCCATGCTCACCGACCCCGATGTCGGCGACGCCATGCGCGCCCAGCTCCAGTACCTCGCGCAGTTCATGAACGCCATCGACTACCTCGGCGACACCAGCCTGGCCCCAGCGACCGTGAGCGTCTCCGGCGGCTGCCGCGGATGGGCGATGAAGGTCAGCGGCCCCGACCGAGGCTACGCCTGGCTCCAGAACCCGGCGGGCCCGATCGACGGCCAGACCGTCACAGTCCAGGGCCTCGCCGCGGGCACCTACGCGGTCGAGTGGTTCGACGCCTGGACCAGCAACCTCGCACCCGACAGCACGAGCAGCGTCTCCGTGGGCGGCGACGGCGTCCTGACGGCCACCGTGCCAGCCATCGGCCGGGCAGACGTGGCCCTCAGGTTCCTTCCCAGCGGGCCGCCCAACACCCCGCCCGTCGCCGACGACCAGGCCGTGACGACGGACGAGGACACGGTCATCGACATCACACTCACCGCCTCCGACGACGACGGGGACCCGCTGACGTTCGCCATCGTCGATGGCCCGTCCGACGGCACCCTGAGCGGCACGCCGCCCGACGTGACCTACACCCCCGACCCCGACTCAAACGGTGAGGACAGCTTCACTTTCAAGGCCAACGACACGATCGACGACAGCAACATCGCCACCGTCACGGTCACGGTCGATCCCGTCAACGACGCGCCCGAGGCCGACCCGCAGACGGTCACCACCGACGAGGACGTCCCCGTAGACATCACCCTGACCGGCAGCGACGTGGACGGGGACTCGCTGGCCTTCCTCGTCACCAGCGGCCCCTCCCACGGCACGCTCGGCGGCTCCGACGACCTGCTCACCTACACGCCCGACGCCGACTACCACGGCTCGGACAGCTTCGACTTCGTCGTCAACGACGGTACGGAGGACAGCGCGGCCGCCACTGTCACCATCGACGTCGGTTCCGTCAACGACCCGCCCGTCGCCAGCGACGACGGCTACACCACTGACGAGGACACGCCGCTGGCCGTCGGCGCCCCCGGTGTGCTCGCCAACGACACCGACACCGAGGGGGACGCCCTGTCGGCCCTGCTCGCCGTCGCGCCGAGCAGCGGCATTCTCGATCTCAGTGCCGACGGCTCCTTCACCTACACGCCTGACCCCGACTTCAACGGCACCGACACCTTCACCTACACGGCGTTCGACGGTGCCGACCACAGCAACATCGCCACCGTCACCATCGGCGTCACACCCGTCAACGACCCGCCCGACGCCGTCGATGACCAAGCCACGACCGAGGAAGACCAGTTCGTGGACATCGCCGTCCTCGTCAACGACACGGACCCCGACGGCGACACGCTCACGATCACCTTCGTCGGCTCGCCTCTGCACGGCACGGCGGAGGACAACGAGGACGGCACCATCAGGTACACCCCCAACGCCGGCTACACGGGCAGCGACGACTTCTCCTACACCATCGGCGACGGACACGACGGCGCCGACACCGCCAACGTGCACGTCACCGTCACCGAGATCAACGACCCGCCCGTCGCAGACGACCAGAGCGTCGAGACTGACGAGGACATCCCACTCGCCGTCAATCTAACCGCCACCGATCCCGAAGGCAGTGACCTCACCTACCTCATCGTCACCGACCCTGCTCACGGCACGCTCTCGGGCACGCCCCCAGCCGTGACCTACACCCCCGACGCCAACTACCACGGCGGCGACAGCTTCACCTTCAAGGCCAACGACGGTCAGGCCGACAGCAACGTCGCCACCGTCTCCATCACCATCGTCCCCGTCAACGACGCGCCCGTGGCTGACGACCAGGCCGTGGGGACCAACGAGGACACGGCAGTCGGGATCGCGCTCTCGGGCAGCGACCCCGACGGCGACCCCATCGCCAGCTACAACGTCGCCTCCCAGCCTGCGAACGGCACGCTCTCGGGCACCGCGCCCAACCTCACCTACACCCCCGACCCCAACTGGTTCGGCGAGGACAGCTTCACGTTCACCGTCAGCGACGGCACCCTGGACTCCGCTCCCGCCACGGTCACCATCACCGTCGCCTCCGTCAACGATCTGCCCGTGGCCAGCGGCCAGGCCGTCGAGACCGATGAGGATGCGCCGGTCGCCATCGTCCTGAGCGCGAGCGACGTCGAGACCCCGACGCTGGCCTACCTCATCGTCACCGACCCTGCTCACGGCACGCTCTCGGGCACGCCCCCAGCCGTGACCTACACCCCCGACGCCAACTACCACGGCGGCGACAGCTTCACCTTCAAGGCCAACGACGGTCAGGCCGACAGCAACGTCGCCACCGTCTCCATCATCGTCAGCCCCGTCAACGACGCGCCCGCCGCGGCCGACGATGCCTACAACGTGGATCAGGACGATGCCCTCAACGTCGCCGCGCCAGGCGTCCTGGGCAACGACTCCGACGTGGACGGCGACGGGCTCAGCGCCGTTCTGGCAACCGGGCCGTCCAACGGCCAGCTCACGCTCAATGCCAACGGCTCGTTCACCTACACGCCCAACCAGGGCTTCAGCGGCGCCGACAGCTTCACCTACCGCGCCAGCGACGGCGCCGCCCAGTCGGCGCCCGCCACGGCCACGATCACCGTCAAGCCGTCGGCGCCGACCGCCGCGATCGCCATCGACATGTCCGTCCAGGCCTTCTGGAAGTTCTGGCGCTGCACCGCCACCGTCACCGTCAAGGACCCCGCCGGCGCTCCCATCGCCGGCGCCACGGTCGAGGGACACTGGGGCGGCGTCTACAGCGGCAATGTCTCCGGCACGACCGACGCCAGCGGCTCGGACGACTGGCGCACGGGCTGGATCCGCAGCAGCGGCACCCTGACATTCACAGTCGATCGTGTCAGCAAGGACGGCCAGGACTACATCCTGAGCGGCGAGACGACCGACCAGGTCACTCGGTGAGTCCATCAGTGGAGCGCAGACAGGGAT
>CAZDNN010000156.1:0-11853 GCA_964506385.1 uncultured Planctomycetota bacterium | reverse complement strand
GGCAGCGACCGTGCTCCTGCTGCTGCGTGTTGCCGTGGGCTGGCATTTCCTCTACGAAGGCGTCTCGAAGCTGACGGCGCCGGGGTGGACGTCGCTGAGCTACCTCGAAAGCGCCACGGGGCCGCTGGCCGGCCTGTTCCACACCATGGCCGCCAGCCCCGCGGTCCTGCGGACCGTGGACCTGCTGAACGTCTGGGGGCTAGTGCTGGTCGGCGCCGCGCTGATGCTCGGCGTGCTGACCCGCCTGACGGCCGGCTGCGGGATCCTGATGCTGGCGCTCTACTACCTGGCACATCCGCCCTTTAGCGGCACCGCGCCCGGGATGGGTGTCGAGGGGCACTACCTGCTGGTGGACAAGAATCTGGTGGAGCTGCTCGCTCTGATCGTCGTGGCGGCACTGCCAGCGAGCCGCCGCTTCGCGCTGGACAGGCTGCTGGGCGCCTTGTGGGCTCGACGGCGCAGGAGAGCTCCGGGCGCGGCCGAGCCTACGCAGCGCGAGCTCGAAGCTGCCGTGGACCCTGACCCACTTGGCCGCCGCGCCCTGCTGGCCAGCCTGGCTGGCGTCCCGTTCCTCGGTGCTTTCCTGCTCGCGGCGCTCCGCAAGCACGGCTGGCGCAGCCACGAGGAGGAGCGGCTCGCCGCGAAGGCCGGCACCGATGCTGCCTCGGGCAAGGCCGTCGCCGCACAGCCCGCCACCGATGCCACCACCAGCGCCACGATCAAGACCTTCCAGTTCACCACACTCGCCCAGCTCAAGGGGCCGATCCCCCACGCGAAGATCAAGGGCCTGGAGTTGAGCCGGCTGATCCTGGGTGGGAACCTGGTGGGCGGCTGGGCCCACGCGCGCGACCTGATCTACGTGAGCAAGCTCGTCAAGGCATACCACCACAAGTGGAAGGTCTTCGAGACCTTCGCCCTCGCCGAGAGGTGCGGCATCAACGCCTTCCTCACCAACCCCGTGCTGTGCGAGATCATCGACGAGTACTGGAAGCGGGGGATCGGCAGAATCCAGTTCATCTCCGACTGCGGGGGGCGCGACGTGCTGGCGATGGTCCAGAGGTCCATCGACCACGGCGCTGCGGCCTGCTACATCCAGGGCGCCACCGGCGATCGCCTGGTGCGACAGAAGAAGTTCGACGTCATCGCCCAGGCCCTCGAGCTGATCCGCCGCAACGGCCTGCCCGCGGGCATCGGCGGCCACCGCCTCGCGACCATCCAGGCCTGCGTCGAGCGGGGCCTCCTCCCCGATTTCTGGATGAAGACTCTCCACCACCACGACTACTGGTCGGCCCAGCCCAAGGACCGGTGCGACAGCGTGTGGTGCGAGCAGCCCGACGAGACGATCGCCTTCATGCGGGAGCGGCCCGAGCCGTGGATTGCCTTCAAGACCCTCGCGGCAGGCGCCATCCATCCGAAGGTCGGCTTCCGCTTCGCCGTGAAGGGCGGCGCGGACTTCCTGTGCGTGGGGATGTATGACTTCCAGATCGTCGAGGACGCGAACCTGGCGCTCGCTGCGCTCGCCGAGCACCAGCAGCGCGAGCGCCCCTGGCGCGCCTGACCTGCCCCTCGGCGTGCCGCGCTCCCAGGGTGCCGTGCGGGCTATCCGCGCATCTTCTCGGCGAAGGTCGCGACGGCGACGTTGAGGGCGCGCAAGCAGCGCTGGAAGACGGCGCGGAAGTGATCGGGCCGCTCGAGGAACAGCTCGATGGTGCCCCAGACGTTGTCGCGGACCGTGAAGATCTTGGCCACCTTCGTCTCCCCCGTGGCAGTGTCGCAGGCGGCGAGGACCTGAAGACGCTCGGCCTCGCTCTCGATGGGCCAGAAGTTGGGGAAGATCAGCCGGAAGTACTGCTCGTCCTCGGCATCGACGACGACCAGGAAGACCCCCTCCTCGGTCTTGAACCGGATGAAGCCCTCTTCCATCTCGGGGTTGAAGCCCTCGATCGTCAGGAAGTCGAAGTACATCTCCGCCAGTTCCCGCTCCGTCATCAGGCTGCTCCTGCGTAATTCACGGGCCGCTCCCGCCTCGGTGGCCAGCGAATCCTACAGGGCGAGCCCAGCGGTGTCAAATCGTCTCCAGGCCATGGCGCGGCCGGCGGGCGCGCGGCGCTTGACATGGACGGCGTGACGGTGTACTTCTATGAGCGGAGGCCGAGTGACCCGTGTGCTGGCGAAGGGGCAGGCGATGCGGAAGATCAACCTGGAGCTGGTCGTGGGGTTCTTTGTGCTCGCGGCCGTGCTGTGTTTCGTGTACATGACGGTCCGGGTTGGCGAGTTCCAGACTCTCGTGGGCCGGGAGTACGAGCTGGTGGCCTCGTTCGCGAACGTGGGGGGCCTCCGGCCCGGCGCCAGCGTGTTCATCGCCGGCGTGCCCGTCGGGCGGGTCGAGCGCATTGCCCTTGATGACTACAGGGCCAAGGTGGTGATGTCAATCGGCGAGGGCACGGCGATCCAGGAGGATGCCATCGCGTCGGTGAGGACCCGCGGCCTGCTCGGCGAGCCTTTCCTCGAGATCTCGCCTGGCGCCTCCGAGACGATCCTGAAGCCCGGCGAGCTCATCCGCGAGACCGAGCCCGCCATCGACATCCAGGCCCTGATCGCCAAATACGTCTTCAGCGACAAGTCCGAAGGAGGCCTGGAGTGAGCCCGCGCACCCTGACAGCAGCTATCCTGGCCTTCGGCGTCCTCAGCGCCGGCGCGGAGCCAGCCCCTGCGGCGAGCGGGCCCCTCGACGTGGTCAAGAACAGCACCGAGCGGGTCATCGCCATCGTCAAGGACCCCACTCTCAAGGCGCCGGGCAAGGAGGAGGAGCGGCGCCAGAAGATGATCGCGATCATCAACGAGGGCTTCAACTGGGAGGCCATGGCACGCCGCTCGCTCGGCCGCCACTGGCGGACACTCACCGACGAGCAGCGCGCCCGCTTCGTCGCCCTGTTCACCGAGCTCATCCGCGGCACATACATGGGGCGGGTCGAGGCCTACACCAGCGAAAAGGTCTTCTACAGGGGCGAGCGCATCGACGGCGACTACGCGCGGGTCACCGTCGACATCCTCAGCGTGAACAACAATCTGATCCCAGTCGTCTACTCGATGAAGCGCTACGACGGCCGGTGGCTCGTCTACGACCTGGCCATCGAGGGCGTCAAGATCGTAAACAACTACCGTCGCCAGTTCGACAGTATCCTCGGCCGCCAGTCCTTCGACGGCCTCCTCAAGAGAATCGAAACCACCATCGCGAACCGAGAGAAGCGACGGAAGAAGGGCTGAGCCGGCCTGCACGCCCCTTCGCCCGCGCAGCCACAGACCCCCGGAAGCGGGAGGCCCCACGATGAAGAGCATCCCAGTCGCCGCGCTGCTCTGCCTTCTGTCGCTGGCGCTGGCCCTCGGCATCCCCGCGCCCTGCTGGGCGCAGGAGGCCCCAGGAGCCGATGCTCCCGACGAGGACCCCTTCGCCAAGGAGGAGATCGACCGGCCCCCCCCGGCCCTCGCCGACCCCATCGCACCGGTCAACCGCTGCATCTTCGCGTTCAACGACAAGCTCTACTTCTGGGTCCTCAAGCCCGTCGCCACCGGCTACAGCTACGTCTTGCCCGAGACCGCGCGCGTCGGCGTGGGGAACTTCTTTCGCAACGCCGCCATGCCGGTCCGCATGGTCAACTGCCTGCTCCAGGGCAGCCTCAAGGGCACCGGCATCGAGCTCGCCCGCTTCGGCATCAACACCACCGTCGGCGTCGCAGGCTTCGGCGACCCCGCAAGAGCCTGGCTCAACCTGCGGCCCCGCGACGAGGACTTCGGCCAGACCCTCGGGGTGTGGGGCATGAGCCAGGTCTGCTACATCACGTGGCCCCTCATCGGCCCGTCGAGCCTGCGGGACACCATCGCCTGGCCCGTCAACGCCGCCCTCGACCCCCTGACATACGTCCCGGGCGTCGGCCTCCTCCGCACCATCAACGACACGTCGCTGCGGCTCGGCGACTACGAGGAGCTCAAGGCCAACGCCCTCGACCCCTACATCGCGCTCCGCGACGCCTACAACCAGCACCGCCGCCACGCCGTCCACACCCGCAAGTAGGCACCCCCCGACACGCAGGGCTCTGGGCGCGACCTCCCCGCTCTGCCCGCTCCCGTCACTCCCCCGTCTTCGCCACCGCGTAGAGCGTCCGCATGGTCGAGATATAGAGCACGCCGTTGGCCGCGATGGGGGAAGTGGCAACGGGGGCGTCGAGCGGGACCTCGGCGAGCAGACGCTTGCGGCGGTCGGCGGCGAGGACGAACAGGCGGCGGCGCATCGTGCCCACGTAGACCTTGCCGTCGGCCACGAGCGGCGAGCCCCAGATCTCCTGGCGCGTCGCGTGCACCCACCGCGGCTCGCCCGTCGCCGCGTCCAGGCAGTGGATCTGGCCCGAGGTATCGGTGATGTAGACCAGGCCCTCGTGCACGGCCGGCGTCGCCATGCAGTAGCGCGTGAGCGGGCGGCTCCAGAGCTGCCCCGTCGTCGTCATGTCGCCCATGCCACTCGCGTCGATGCACTTCAGCCAGCTCTGCGGCTTGCCGTGCCACACGTCGCCGCCGGCGGTGACATAGACGCGGCCGCGATGGAACACAGGCATCCCCGAGATGAGGCTGGGGCCCTCCTGGCGGTTGTCCTGAAAGTCCAGTGGGCGTTCCTTGCGGCCGGCGGGGTCGCAGTGGAAGTGCCACGCTGTCTTCAGCTTCGCCCGCTGCCCTTCGGGCGGCGCGGCCTCGAGCGGCTCGAAGGCATAGCAGACCCCGTCGCCGCCGCCGAAGAACACCAGCTCGCGGCCCGCCACGGTCCCCAGTGAGGGCGACGACCACATGCAGTGGATGAGTTGGCGGCTCATTCCCGTGTCGTCCGTCGCGACCAGGCGGCCCGTCTGCTTGTCGATGACGACGAATCCCGGAGCCTCGGGCTTCGGCAGATGGAAGTGGGTGTGATCGACACCGTTGCACGTGCCGCTATAGACGAACGGCCCGTGGACCATCACCGAGCAGTGCACCGCGTCGTGGGGCCGCGTGCCCACCTCGGCCACCAGGTCGCAGCGCCACAGGATATCGGCGTCGGTCTCGCCCACCGCCAGTGGCTCCGTGCCCTTGGGCGCCATGTACCGGCCCTCATCGCGGAAGGGCCCGTCGTTGCCGTTGCGCTGTCCCTCGATGTCCAGGCACAGCACCTCGCAGCGGTTGTTCAGCAGATAGACGCGGTCGCCGTCCACTGCCGCGGGCGAGCAGATGCCCACCCCTGCGAAATCGGCGAGCGGGATCTTCAGCTTCGGCACCACGAGTTGCCACAACAGAGTCCCGTCGGTCTCATCCAGGCACAGCAGCACACCGCGGTCGCCGCGGTGCTTCGCGTCCCGCGGCCTTGAGTTATTCGTCCCCACTAACACCCGTCCCCGCGCCACCACGGGCGTACAGTAGGCCCGCGTGCCAAGTTGGACCGACCACTTGACGTTCCTCCCCGTCTTGGGGTCGAAGCTTGCCGGCAGCCCCTTCTCTGCGGCCACGAGGTTCCGCGACCAGCGCTCGCCCCATTGCGGCTGGTCGCCGGCGACCGCCATGCCTGCCGCCACGCCGAGCAGAATCAGCACCCGTGCCTTCATGCAGCCACTCCTCAGCGCCAGAGGGTACACCGCGCCACATTGCCTGCACGGTACGTCATGACCGACTCGCTGTCAAGGCACGGCCAACGGAGCGGACCATCGGAGACGACGCGTGCAGAGGAGGAACACTCCCGAATGTCGAGCATCGACTTGACGAGGCGTGGAGAGGGGGGTAGAATGATGCCACACCTTCGAAGGTGTGGCATCATTCTACGTGGCCCACTCGTCGGGAGGTCGCCATGGAGCCTATCGTTCACCTCTTCCGTGTGCTCGCGAACCGGCGGCGGATCCGCATCCTCCGTCTGCTTGCCGTCATGGGCGAACTGCCCGTGCTTTCCATCGCACGGGCAACAGGCGACGGCCCGGCACGCCTGTCCGCCCATCTCGGGGTGCTGGCTTCGGTGGGCCTCGTGTGGCGCCGACGGTCGGGCCGGCGCGTGTACTACAACGTGGCCGAGAAGCCTGGAAGCCCACTCGTGACGGCCGTCCTGGAGGCGCTTTGTAGCGTGTTCAGGATCATCGATAAAGACGATCCACGTCGCGTTGCGCGGGCAGATCAGAAGGATTCGCCCACGAACTCCGACGCCGAGCTCTTCGCGTGCTTCACGGCCTTCACGCACCCTCGCCGCCTGCAAGTCATCCGCCATCTGGCGCGTCATGGCACCGCCTCGTTCGCCGAGCTGCGCGGAGCACTCTCCATGTCGCCGCGGGCGTGCATGCGGCATCTGGACAAGCTCGACCGCCGCGGGTACCTGAGCCGCCGGGTCGAAGGCAGGAAGGCGACCTACTCGCTGCGAGAGGGAGAGGGACTCGTCCAGGTGTGCGCGGTGCGAGCCGTGCAGGAGCGGCTGGCGGAGATGATGAAATGATGCCACACCTTCGAAGGTGTGGCATCATTCTACCTCGCCCCGCTGCGGGCATGCCACTGCGCCAGGGCGGCGCGCCCTGTGCATCGCGGTGTCGCCGTCAGCCCTCCATGGGTTCGGCGTCGCGTAGGCGGGCTGCGGCAGGTGGTTGACAGGCGTGTTGCCCGTGGCTGCGGGGCAAGGACCACGGCCCGAGGCAACAGCACGTGCGCCGACCACAAGCTCGCATTCGTTCGCGCCACGGTTCAGGGCATCTATCCCGAGGGCAAGCATCGCGATGGCGTGAACGATGGCGTTCGCGACCGAGGACTCTCCCGCAACAGGCCGTCTCCGGCTATCCGAGGGCGGACTCCGGCAAAAGCGGCGGCTTGCACGACGCGCGTAGCCCAGATACACTCGGGGCATGAAGCGTTGCCTCCGGAGAACCTGGCTGGTGGAGCACCGCCTTACCCTCCTCGCGATCTTCCTCCTTGGCTGTGTGTGGCTACGGGCCGGCGAACGAGCGCGCAACCCCTACGACCGCCAGGCCGGCGAGCAGGTGCAGGCGCTCTCGGCGGGCGACGCTGCCGTGCGCGCGGGGGCGGCGGAGGCGTTGGGCTTCCTGCGCGCCTATGGCGCGGAGCCGCAGCTTACCGACCTGCTGGGGGACAAGGCGGGGGCGGTTCGCCGCGAGGCGGCGCTCGCGCTGGCCTGGTGCGGGGGCCGCGCGTCGGTCGAGCCGCTGCTGGCGGCGCTCGACGATCGCGACTGGAGCGTGGCGCAGGCCGCGTGGGTCGCGCTGACGAACATCACTGGCGTGGAACTGCCCTTCGACGCGCTCGCCCAGCCTGACACTCGGGCCAAGCAGGCCGCAGCCTGGCGCGAGTGGTGGATGACCGTGCCCCCTGACCGACCGCCGGAGGATGTCCTGGCACTGCTCGAAGGCGGCCGGCCCGGCGGCTTGGCGTCTGGCTGTCCCGTCACGGCGTCCACCACCTACAGGGGCCCGGCCAGCGTCCTCACCGACGGGCAGATCGGCCCGAGCTACTTCCAGACCAAGAACGTGCCGTTCCCCCAGTGGGTCACGGTGGACCTCCTGCGTGCGGCGACGGTGGCGCAGGTGGTGGTGCACCAGTACGGCCCGCGGTTCTGCATGACCGACTACGCCCTCGAGACGAGCCTCGATGGCAAGGCGTTCGATCTCGTCCATCGTCGCAAGGTCAAGACGCCACCGCACCTGGTCGTGGCGTTCGAGCCGCGCCAGGCGCGCTACGTCCGCATCACTTCCTACGCCTCCGAGAATCCCACCTACCCGACGACGTTCTTCGAGATCGAGGTCGAGAAGACCGCGACGCCGCGAGTCGAGGCCGCTGAGCCGCCGGCCCGCCGCCACGAGCGCGGCCTCCGCGCCCTCGGCGCCCTTGGCGGGAAGGGCGCCGCTCAGGCCATCATGGACTACCTGGACCCCCTGCGCGGGCGGCACGGCGAGCCGGTGCTCGTCGAGGTCGGCCTCCGGGCTCTGGGCAGGCTGCGCGATCCCCGTACCGTCCCGTGGCTCATCGAGTGGCTCGATGCGGTCGAGCACGCGCGGTGGGCGGCCATGGCCCTCGGCGACGTCGGTGACCGCCGCGCCGTCCCCGCCCTCCTCGCCGCCTATCCCAAGTATGCGAAGGGGCTCAAAGCGCAGAACCCCAAGCTGCTGCCGCGCGACGACCGCATGGGCTTCCCGTCCCTCGACCGCATGCTCCACACCCCCTACGCCATCGCCTACGCCCTGTGCCGCCTGCCCCTCGACGACGCCGAGACAGGCCAGGCCCTCCGCCGTCTTGCCCCGCAGATCCTCGCGAACCTGCCCCAGGACCACGACGCGTCGATGCTCTATGAGCCTGAGGTCGGCGAGATACTCACCTGCTGGCTCCTCGAGGGGTGCGGCCTGCGCCAGGAGGCCTGCGAGCAGGGCTTCGCCTACCTCGGCCAGCCGCGCCGCGTCGAGAGGCCGGCCGCCGCGCCCGCCTTCCCGTGCCTGAATCCCGGACAGGTCGCCACGTGGCTGCCGGCCCTGTGCGTCGAGAAGGCCGATGTCCCCCGCCTCGCCGCTCTCCTCGGCCACAGGGACGGATGGGTCCGTATCAACGCTGCCAAGGCTCTCGGCTTCATGGGGCACGCCGAGGGCATCGAGCCACTCGCCGATGCCCTCAGGAAATCGAAGCCGGAGGCCGAGTTCGGCTACAGCCCGAGGTTCATCGACGAGGAGTACAACGACCCGGCGCCCCGCTGGCGTGAGGCCCTGCTCATGGCCCTCGGCCTGCTGAAGGCCGAGGGACACGTCCCCCTGCTCGCCGAGGCCCTGAACGACGAGCGCAACGTCCTCGAAGTCCGCTTCGCCGCCGCCCAGGCGCTTGCGGTCATCGGGACGGAAGAGGCATTTTCGCATTTGCGCAAATCCGGAAATGACCACCCCTTCGCCACCGTCCGGCAGGTTGCCCAGGAGGCGCTGTGGCGACGCTGCAAGACGCTGCCAGAGCCGGCGAAGACGGCTCCCGGGGGTCCCGAACCTGACGCGCGCCCTGGCTCTGCATCCTTGCTGCGCTCACGCTGCCCGTCAGGTTCCCTCTCCCCACAGGAGAGGGTCAGGGCGAGGGGCGAACGGGAGCAGGACGCGACGGCCGGAGCCCAGCGCCCTCAGGCCCCTCACCGCGGCCCTCTCCCGGCGGGAGAGGGAGTCGGGGCCGCTGGCGCCGGGACAGTGGGGAGGCGGGGTGTTCCGGATTTGCGCAAATCCGAAAATAGCCCGCCCACAGCCAGCGGTCTCCCCGATGCCATCGTCTTCATCAAGGGCTCCAACGTCCAGCCCAACCACTTCCAGAACGACCACTGGCGGCGGGCCTATGTGACCACCGATACCGGGCCGACCTACCGCCCAGGCCGCAACCTCTATGTCCTCAGCCCCGTCCGCCCCGACGGCGCGGTGCGGCCCCTCACGCGGTTCGAGGGCGGCTACGTCGCCGACTGCGAAGTCTCCTGGGACGGGAAGCGGGTCATCTTCTGCGCCCGCGGCGCGAAGGATCCCTGGTGGCACGTCTGGGAGGTCAACGCGGATGGCTCCGAACTCCGCCAACTCACCCGCGGGCCGTACCACGACGTCCAGCCCTGCTATCTGCCCGACGGCCGCATCGCCTTCGCCTCGTCCCGCATCGGCACCCGCGACGAATACCACATGTACACCTGCACCGCCCTCCACCTGATGAACCCCGACGGCTCGGACATCCACCCCATCGCCATCAACGTGGGCCGCGACAACGAGCCGAGTATCCTGCCCGACGGCCGCATCGTCTTCGCCCGCCTCGAGGTCTTCTACTCCAGGCTCAAGACCGAGATCACCCTCCACGCCGTCCAGCCCGACGGCTTCGCCGACATCGTCCTCTACGGCCCCGAGCGCCGACGCTTCTGGCACACCCTCAAGGTCGGCCCCCGAGGCGACGACCACGGCGGCAACGTCTACGCGACCCACCGCGTCCTGCGCCAGAGCCAGCCCCAGGGCCTGCCCGACGGCCGCATCCTCTGCGCCACCCAGGGCGGCCTCACATACGTCGGCCCCGACCGCACCGCCGAGCACATCATCCCCCACGACCTGAACCGCGCCTTCACCTCCCCCTTCCCCCTGCCCGACGGCCGCATCCTCTGCGCCTCCACCCTCAAGGCCAAGCGCAAACGGGACGTCGATCTCGGCCTCTACCTCGTCGAGCCGACGGCCGGCGCCCTCACCCTCGTCTACAACGACCCGAAGGCCGCTGACTTCGAGCCCCGCCCCCTCATGCCACGCGAGCGCCCACCCGTCCTGCCGAGCAACGCGAAGCGCCATGCCTTTACAGGCCACTTCCTCTGCCTCTCCGTCCACCTGACCCAGGAGAAAGGGGTGCCGACCGCCGGGCGGCTGGTCCGCTGCATCGAGGGCATGCCCGTCGTCGGCCGCCACAGCACCCACACCAACCCCCAGCCCGTGTGGAAGAACCACGGCGGCGCCTTCGCCCGCGTGCTCGGCACCGTGCCGCTCGCCGCCGACGGCTCCTTCCACGTCGAGGTCCCCGCCGACCGCATGGTCCACTTCCAGGTCCTCGACAGCGACCGTCGGGTGCTCGGCAACCAGCTCACCTGGATCTACACGCGGCCTGGCGAGCAGCGCTCCTGCGTCGGCTGCCACGAGCCGACCGACACCACGCCGCCGCACCGCGCGCGTCCGCAGGTCCTCGCCACCCGCCCCATCCCGATGCTGCCCACGGGCGGCGAGCTGCGCTACCGCGCCAAGGCCTGGCTCAAAGGCCACCTCCCCGCCGCTGTCGAAGAGCGCACCCGCACCGTCCGCGCGGTCAATCTCCTCGCACGCTGACAGCCCGACGCCGGATGTTGGGGTCTGTCCTCCACGCATCCTCTCCGTCGATCGCGCCTCGGGTGCGCCTTCTGGCCGCCGCCCTGTGGTCTCCAATGCCGGGGGTGTGGCTCACGCAGTCCTCGCAGCCAATCCCGGAGTTATATAACTCCGGGACCACCAGACCGGCATGCGATCCTGTTGCGCGGAGAGAACTGCCGCGTCGCATCGAGCGTGCCGGGGGCCGGGGATCGAGCCGAGGAGGACGACAAGGACGATCCATAGCACCGGGCCACGGTGCCCAAGATCTGGGGCCAGACTTACCCGCTGAGCGCGGGAACGGGAGACGCGCAGATGGTGTCACGCCGCACCGCGGCGGTCCGCCGTCAGCTCGCGTCCCGGGCCTCGTCGCCCTCGTCGGTCTCCTCTTCGCCCTCCCGGACCGTCCGCGTGCCTCGCCCGTCGTCGGTCAGGAAGGTCCGCTCCTCCTCGACCTCGCCGTCGGGTCCGAGGACCCGCACGACGACCGGCGGCTTTGGCGGCCCGTGGCTCGCACGGGGCGGCTTGCGGTAGCGCAGGCGCCACCGGCTCGGCAGCATCCTCACCTGCTCGCAGAAGGCCCTGCGCAGCCGCGAGGGCCTGGCGAACCCGCAGATCAGCGCGATGACGTCGATCTCGCAGTCGGTCTCCGCGAGCAACTGCCTGGCGTGCTCGAGGGGCTGGACGTCGCGCGCGGGACGCGTCCCCGCCGCCCGCTGCCACGCCCCGGGCGCGCAGTGCTCGACCTGGCGGAAGGCCCGCGTCAGGTGCCGCGCGTCGCGGAAGCCGCTCGCCCGGGCCGCCGCGTCGAGCGGCAGTCGGATGGTCCGCAGCAGGTCCTTCGCCTTCGCGAGACTGGCCATCACGATCTCGCGGGCCACCGTGTGGTGCCGACTGCGTCGGAGCCGCCGCAGGAGCTGCCGCTGGCCGACGTGTCATGCTTCAGACGGAACTGGACAATCCCCCTCGGGCGGTTAGTATA
>CAZDNN010000155.1:0-11853 GCA_964506385.1 uncultured Planctomycetota bacterium | reverse complement strand
AAGGGCCTTCGAGTACAAGACCTCCGCCGCCCACGTCAACCTCGACTACCCCGACATCCCGCAGGGCGAGTGGGTCCACCACGCCGTCGTGAAGAATGGCAACACGCTCACCTACTACCGCGACGGCCTGCCCGCCGGCACCGCGACGGTCACGACGGACATCGCTTCGCAGCCCTTCTACCTCGGCGGCGACAAGTTCGCCGAGCGCTGGCAGGGGCGTATCGACGACCCGGCCATCTGGGACTCGAAGCTCTCGAGCGGCGCCGTGAAGCTCATGGCGGCCGGCTACGCCACCCCCGCCGCGCTCCCGGGCTTCCAGAAGCTCACCGACACCTTCGCCGCCCCAACGATCGACACGGGCAAGTGGCAGGTGCTCCAGAAAGGCCTGGAGTCCCCGCCCGGCCCCGCCACGATCGTCAACGCCGTTGCCGACACGACCACCAATGCCGGCCAGCTCACCCTCGGCGGCCAGAGCCAGAGCCAGTATTGGGGCGGCATGTCGGTCCGCTCGGCCGAGTCCTTCGACGCGGGTCTGCCCACCATCGTCACGGTGGACCGCATGTCGCTCAGCGGCTCGGGCTCGGCTTACCGCTCGAGCCTGTGGATCTGGGGCGACGACGGACACTACATCCACTTCGGCCAGGTCATCGGCGAGGGCGGCTGGCGCTGGAACGCCCGAGACGACGGCGGCGCGGGCACGGACGACCCGACCGGCGGCGGCAACGACATCGGCGGCTTCAACGGGCTGGACGGATTCCTCGGCGAAGCCGAGATGCAGCTCGTCTGGATGCCCACCGCCTCGGGGGCCGACATCGAGATGTACCTGAACGGCGTGCTCGGGGCCACCCACTCGGTGACCAACTTCCCGGAGGACTTCCAGATCATGCTCTCGGCCATGCCCAGGGCGGCCGGTGACCTCGCCACCGCGGTGTTCGACAACGTCGAGGTCCTCGTCGTCCCCGAGCCGGCGACCCTGACCCTGCTCGCGCTCGGCGGCCTCGGCCTCATCGCGCGCCGCCGCAGGCGCTGACCCTGTCCTTCGATCCGGCCATGACAAAGCGGGCGGGCCTTCAGGGGCCCGCCCGCTTCTCTTCCGTCTTCTATTCTTCCTCACCCCGAACCCCGACCACCGCCCACCACTCCTCTAACGCGGCCAGGCGAGGCGGAAGCCGGTGAAGGGGTCCCGCGCCGCTGCGGCCTGCTTGCCGCGGGCGTAGGCGGTGGCCTCTTTCTCGGTGTCGGCCGCCGAGCCGCCGACCACCACATACTCCGTCTCGCGGCCCTGGGTCGGCGTCGAGGTCCACTCCCGCGCGTTCCCCACGATGTGGTAGAGGGGGAAGGGGTAGTCCTGCACGCGGCAGCGGGTGACAGCGACGAGCCGCGGGCGGTAGCGTGCCTTGCGCTTGGGGTCGTTGGCGATCTCGGAGGGGGTGACGGTGGCGAGGCCGCGGCGGTACGTGTTGCCCCACGGGTAGAGCCGCCCGTCGGTGCCCCGCGCCGCCTTCTCCCACTCGATGTCGCTGGGCAGCCGCATGGCCAGCCACTTCGCGTAGGCGTCGGCCTCGGCCCACGAGACGTTGGTCACGGGGTAAGCATCGTGGCCCCGCAGGTACTCGCCCTTACGCCAGTGGGACGGGGGCGGTGCGCCGGTGGCCTTGCAGTAGAAGGCGTACTCGATGTTGGTGACCTCGCGGGCGCCGATCAGGAAGTCCCGCACCTCCGCCGCCTGTCTGTTCTGGCCGGCCAGGAACTCGCCGCCGGGCACGTGGACCAGTCCGGCGCCGCCGCGCTGGAGGATGGCCGCGATCGCGTCCTTCGCCCCCGGATCGGCCTCCAGGGCGATGGCGAACTGCTCGTAGGCGGCCGCCATTTCGCCGCCGGTGAGTGCGAGGAGGCCGAAGGCCACGCGATCGGCTGCCTTCGGCTCGGGCTTCGCGGCGGCTGCGAAGCTCACGAGCTGCGCGCGAGAGAGCTCGCCCCAGCCGACCCTCTCCTTGCGGCCCGGCACGTCGATTGCCACCCCGGCCTTGTCGGGGTCGGCGATGGTGCCCTTGAACTTCGCCCTGCCGAGCTCGACCCAGATCTTCTCGCCCGGCTTGAGCGCCGCCGCCCGCGCCTTGGCCCCAGCGACCACCCGCTCGAGCACGGCCGTCAGCATCTGCGCCTCCTGGGCCTTGCCCGCGAGCAGGGTCTTGAGCGCAGGCTCCTCCGTCGCCGCCGCGGCCTGCTGCGCCGCGGCCAGCGCCTCGGTGAACTTGCAGGCACCCGCCAGCTCACCCCACTTCGCCAGGAAAGCCCCGTAGCCCGCCACCACCGCCGCACGCCGCGCACGCAGCGTCGCCACCAGCGCCTCGGACTCTGTCTTCACGGCCTCGACGTTCCAGACCTCGACCGGCTCGGTGAACAGCGCGGCGGCCTCGTCGAAGGAGCTCCTCGCCGCCAATGCCTCCGCCTTCGTCTTCCGCTCCGCGAACTCGGTGGCGACGCGCTGGCGCAGCGCGGTGAGCTGGGCTGCGGCCTCATCACCCGCTTTCGTGCCCTTGTGATCGGCCACGAGCCGGTCGAGCGCGGCGAGGGCGGCGCCGTAGTCCTTCTTCTCCAGGGCCTGCTCGATGCCGGGCCTGGCGCTCTTGCAGGCGCTCAGGGCGCCCTCCTCGGCGCGCTTCACATAGCTGTCCCGCTCCGTCTTGGCAGCCTTGAGCGCCTCGACGACCTTCTCGGTCTCGATGTCGCTGTACTTGGCGATCAGCGCGTCCATGGCGGCGACCCGCTCGGCATGGGTCTTCTCGCGGTCGCCGGCGATGACGCGCAGCTCGCGGAGCTCCCTCTCCGCCTCCCGCTCGCGGAGGGCGAGCTGGGCCTTCTGGCGGATCTCGTAGGCCTCGCCGGCCGCGTCCGTCTTGGCGTACTTCTCGAGGAAAGCGTCGCAGCTCTTGACGATCTCCTCGGGGCGCGCCTGGCTGCGCTGCGCGGTCTCCGTGAGCGCCGCCAGCTCCTTCGCCGCCTCCTTCTCGAGCTTCTCCTCGGGGCTCAGCTCCTTGGGCTTGGGCGGCTGGCTGGGCTTCGGAGGCGGCTTGGGCTTGCCGCCGTCGGCCGGCGCGGGCGGCCTGTCGGCCGCGGGCGCCGGCGAGAGGACGAGCTTCCAGAGGCCCCAGCCGCCTGCGAGGACGACGAGCACCCCGAGCAGGATGATGGCGCGGCGCTGCGTCTCCCAGATCGACGGCTTCGCCTCCTCCTCGGGCGGACGGGGCAGCACGTCGCTGTCCTGGCCGTCGCCATCGGCATCGGCGGCCAGGACCACCAGCTCGCCGAGCACGCTGCCCTCGTCCGCCTCCGCAGCCTTGCTGGCGGGCGCGGCATCGGGCTCAGGGAGCTCCGGCCCCACGAGCTCGGCCTCGGAGGGCTGCTCGTCCACCTCCGCGTCCCCGACCGCGGGGCGTGGTGGCTCATCGGGAGCTGGCTCGGGGCGTGCCGCCGGCTCCTCGTCGGCGGGAGGCCGGGGGATCGTGGGCGGCGGAGGCGCCTCCTCGGGCTCATCGCCGGCGAGAGCGAAGTCCACAGTGAGCTCCTCCGGCGCCCCGATGGGCTCCTCCTGGATAGCGGCGGCCGGCTCTGGCAGCGGCTCGGCTATGCCAAGCTGATCCTCTTCGAGGGCCAGGCCGCCCAGCCCTGGGGCCTCCTCGGCCTCGGCCTGGGGCGCGCCCGCGAGTGCTGCGGCGGCGGAGGCCGGCGCGAGGGCCTGGGCCTCAGCGGTTGCCAGCTCGCCGAGGACAACCTGCGCGTCCACGGGCCGCTCCTCTGGATCGGCGACGAGCAAGGCGAGGACCAGCTCGGCGAGGGCAGGGGGCGCGCCAGCCAGCGGACCGCGGTCCGGCGTCTTGCCGGCCACCTGGTTGCGCACCACGTCCGACGGGTCGCTCCCAATGAACGGGCCACGCCCCGCCAGCAAATGGTAAAGCAGGGCGCCGAGGGCGTAGAGATCCGCGCGGCCGTCCACCTCACCACCAGTGGCCTGCTCCGGCGCCAGGTAGCCGGGCTGGCCCACCACCTCGCTCGGGTCGGGCGGCTGCTTCGGGCCGACGGCCCAGGCGAAGTTGCACAGCAGCGGCGCCCCCATGGGTGTCCGGTAGACGGTCTTAGGCCCGATGTTGCGGTGGACGATGCCCTTGTCGTGGAGGCCGGCCAGCGCCTCAGCCAGCGGTCTCGCCACGCGAATCGCCTCCAGCGGCGCCAGGCGGCCGACCAGCTCGATCGGCGCGCCCTCGAGCGCCTCGCTCACGGCGAACATCCCGCCGGCGAACTTGCTCAGGTGCACGACATTGGCAATGGCCCCGTGCCGCACGGCCGCCGCGAAGCGTGCCGCCGCGACGAAACGCTCCCGCGTCGACGCGTCCTGGGCCGCCTCGCCCGCCAGGACCCGCACGACGGCCGGATGCTCGAGCCCGGTGTGGACCCCGTGGTAGAGCGGCAGGCCGCCCTCCGTGCCCGCGCGCCCCTCGATCCGGCACGGCCCGAGGACCGTGCCGACCAGCGGGTCCTCCCCCTCGGGCACCGCGGCCTCCGTCGGCGCCGCCACAGTCAGCACGTGGCGGGTCTGATCCTCCGGGCAGGTGTAGACCAGCAGGTCCCCGACCCGCTGCTCCTCGCACTGCGCGCCGCAGCGCACGCAGCGTAGCGATTCGACGATCTGGAGATCGATCTCGTCCATGAGCTCTGCCTCGACACAGCCGATCCCGCTTCCCCGCTGCTCCCTCTCAGTCTACGACTCCGCCCCTCTCCCGGCAACCCCGATTGGGCGGACGGGATGAATGGACGGGTGGATGGGTGGACGAATGGGAGCCGAGACGTCGAAGCCGCGGGCACCCGCCGCCCGCTCCACCCACTCATCCAATCCTCCACCCATCCACCCATCCAATCATCCATCCATCCGGTCCTCCGATCCCATCCCGCCACGGGTCGCCAGGAACGCGACGACCTCGTCGTAGGTGGGTATCCCCGTGCGGCCGCCGAGGGCACGGCACTTGAGCGCGGCCGTCGCCGAGGCGAAGCGGGCGTTGGCCGCCACGTCCCAGCCCCGCGCGACGCCAAAGGTGAAGGCCCCGTGGAACACGTCGCCGCAGCCCGTCGTGTCCACCACCTCCACCGCGAAGGCCGGGCAGCGGCACACGGCGTTGTCCTCAAGCCAGACGCAGCCCTCCTCGCCGAGGGTGATCATCGGCACGCGCCCGCCCAGCTCGGCCACCCCGCGGAGCGCCTCCTTCGCATCGTCCACCCCCGCATACTCCCGTGCGGCCTCGAGCGAGTAGATCGGGTAGGCCACCGACCGCAGCAGCTCGCGTTGCACGTCGCTCACGCGCTCGACGTCGGCGCACACCGGCACGCCCGCCTCGTGTGCCCGGCGCGCCGCGGGGAGCTGGGCATCGGGCCAGTAGCTGTCCACCAACACGGCTTTTGCGCCGTCGATGCGGCCGAGATCGAGGGCGCTGGCGGGCACGTCGAGCCCGCGGCCGAGGAACGTCACGAAGGAGCGCTCGCCCGTCCGCCGGTCCACCGTCACCGCGCACACGGGGCTGCGGCCCTCGCGGCAGACCGTCACCTGGCTCGTGTCCACCCCCTCCTTCTCGAACTGCCGGAGGATGAACCTCCCGGCCTCGTCCTCCCCCACGCGGCACCACACCTCGACGTCCCCGCCCAGTCGGGCCATGGTCACCGCCGCCGTCGCAGCCGGGCCGCCGCCCTGCGCCAGATGGTCCACGGCGGGGCGGAACTTCATCCCCGCCCCCTCCTCACACAGCCACAGATAGTCGGCCACCGCCACACCGATGCTGATCAGCTCTGCCATCGTCCCCAGCTCCTGCTTCCATCGTCTCGGCGTATCTTAGCGCCCGCCGGCCTCAAGTCAATGCCCCGCGCTACCCGCCGGGGCCTGATCCGTGATGGTGGGGGCCGCTGCCGCCCTCCTCCGCCTCCGTTGTGCGGTTGCCCGGCCTCGCTTGCGCAGGAGGAGAATTGCAGAGTTGAACAACTCTGCAATTCTCCTCCTGCGCCCCTCTCGTGGCGAGCCAAGGCGTCCTGCGAAGCTGACCCCGCGCCGTCTGCCACGCGGCAGGCTCCCGCCGCTTGACACCCTCTTGGGCTGGGCATACACTGCCCTTCCACGGGACCCTGCCGCGCCCGGAGACGACATGCGAATCATCGACGCCCACGCCCACCTGCTCGACGAGCGGGGCTACCTCGACGGCCTGCTGCGGGCCATGGATGCCTGCGGGATCGAGCGGGTCTGCCTGAGCGGCCTCGGCCCGCTGTTCCGGTGCGCCGACAACGGGGATATTCGCCGGGCCTTCGCGGCGCACCCCGACCGGGTGATCGGCGCGGCCTTCGTCCGGCCCGGCGTTGATGGCCCCGAGGCGGTCGAGCGTGCCTGGGAGCAGGGGTTCCGCATGGTGAAGGTCTCCATCCCTCGGATGCCCTACGACGACCCGCGGGCCTTCCCGCTCTGGGAGCGCGCGGTCGCACACGCCATGCCCGTGCTCTTCCACACCGGCGTGGTCACCGTGCCCGACGACAGGCCCGAGGAACGAGTCTCGTCGTGGGACATGCATCCCATGCGCCTCGAGCCCGTGACCCGCGCCTTCCCCGAGCTGAAGGTCCTGGTGGCGCACCTGGGCATCCACTGGAACACCGATGCGGCCGAGCTGGCCCGCATGCGCCCCAACGTCTACGTCGATCTCACGGGCGAGCCGGGCGGCTGGCGGGCGCGGATGGACCGCGTCGGCATCGAGACGTGGCTGTGGTGGCCCGGCGCTTTCGACAAGGTGTGCTTCGGCACGGATGTCCACCACAGCAAGATCCGCCAGATCCTCAATGAGGACGTAGCCCGCCTCGATCGCCTGGGCATCGGCGAGGCTACCCGCCGCCGCATCTTCGCCGGCAACATCCTGCACCTGTTGGGAGACGACGAGCCATGAGCCGCAAGGACGAGATCCGCGCCCTGCTGCGCCTGTCGCCCGCCGAGGTCGTGGCACGCGCGGGCGATCATCTGGTGGTATGCGACGATCTCGATGCCCTCCACCGGCGCTTCGCCGAGGAGATCGCCTCGGAGATCCGCGCCCGCAACGCTCAGGGCGAGCCGACCCGGCTCATCGTGCCCGTCGGCCCCACGGGCCAGTATCCCATCCTCGCCGACATCATCAACCGCGAGGGCCTCTCGCTCGCCGACTGCTGGCTGTTCTTCATGGACGAGAACTGCGACGACGAGGGCCGCGCGGTGCCCGCCGACCATCCCCTGAGCTTCAAGGGCGACGCGCAGCGCCTTCTCTTCGGCCGCCTCGACCCCGCCTGCGGGCTGCGGCCCGACCGCGTGACGTTCCCGGACGAGGACAACATCGGGGAGCTGGCGGCCCGCATCAAGGCTGCGGGCGGCATCGACACGTGCTACGGCGGCATCGGCATCCACGGCCACGTCGCCTTCAACGAGCCCGAGCCCGGCGTGGCTGAGAGCGACCCGCGGCTGGTGCGGCTCAACGATTTCACCGTGACGATCAACGCCGTGCGCTCCCACGTCGGCGGCAACCTCGAGTGCTTCCCCCGCACGGCCTACACTCTGGGCATGCGGCAGATCCTCGGCGCGCGCCGCATCCGCCTCTACTGCCGCAACGGCTGCGAGTTCGACTGGGCGAACACCGTCCTCCGCCTCGCACTCCTCGGCGAGCCGGGCGACGACTATCCCGTGACGCACATCCGCCGCCACGCCGACTACGCCGTCACGACCGACCGCGAGACCCTTGCGTCGCCCCAGAACCTGATCTAGGCCACTGCATGACCACGACGGATACCCGGGCGTCGGCCAGGCGAGCGGCCCTCTTCCTGCTGGCCGTCGCCGTGATGGTGGCGATCCTGCTCGCGCCGTCGCCGCGGGCCATCGACTCGCCGACGGGGCCGCTCGCGCTCTCGGCGCAGGGCAAGGCGGCGCTGGCTGTGCTGGCGCTGGCGGTCGTCCTTTGGGCCACCGAGGCGATCCCCTTCGCCGTGACCGGCCTGCTGGCACTCGTCCTGCTGGTGATGACGCGGGTCGCGCCGCTGGGGGACCTGGTGCGATGGGGCTTCGGCAACACGATCGTCCTGTTCTTCCTCGGCGTGCTGCTCTTCTCGTCGGCCATCGCCGAGACCGCGCTGCTCAAGCGGCTGACGACGTTCGTGCTCTATCACCTCGGCAGCCGGCCGCGGGCGATCGTCCTGGCGTTCATCGTCGTCGGGGCGCTGCTGTCGATGTGGATCACTGACATGGCGGTGGCGGCGATGCTCGTGCCCATCGCGGTGGCGATCCTGCGGGACGCGAAGGTGAGGCCGCGGGAGAGCCAGTTCGGCCGCGCGCTGCTCATCGCCTGTGCCTGGGGCCCGCTGATCGGCGGGGTCGCAACCCCGGCCGGCTGCGGCCCGAACCCGCTGACGGTGCAGTACCTCAAGGAGCTGGGCGGCATCGACTTCAGCTTCTCCGACTGGATGCTCGTCGGCCTGCCGGCCACGCTGCTGATGATCCCCTTTGGCTGGCTCATCCTCATCAAGATGTTCCCGCCGGAGCCGCTGGACCTGGGCATAGCGGCGCGGGACATGCGGCGGCGGTTCGAGGAGCTGGGGCCTGTGCAGTGGCGCGAGGTGGCGGCGCTGGGGATCTTCGCGCTGATGGTCGCGCTCTGGCTGTTCCCGAAGCCCGTCGGGCGGCTGACGGGGGCGGACTACCTGGACATTCGGTTCGTGGCCATCGCGTGCGCGTGCCTGCTGTTCCTGCCTGGGATCGGGGTGATCACGTGGAAGCGCGCGGAGGCGACGGTGAGCTGGGGCGGGCTCCTCCTTGTGGTCACGGGCCTCGCGCTGGGCAAGGCGATCCACGCCACGGGCGCCGCCGAGTGGCTGGCGTACGTGGCGTTCCACCGGCTCGGCTCCCTGCACCCGGTGCTGATGGTCTTCGCGGTGGTGCTGGGGGTGTCGCTGCTGAAGGTGCTGTTCTCGAGCAACACGGTGACGGGCGCGATCATGGTGCCGCTGCTGATCGCGCTGGCGGGCACGCTGGGGCTGGACGCGCGGCTGGTGGCGATCCCCGCGGGGATCACGGCCTCGCTGGCCTTCATCCTGGTGACCTCGACGCCGACGAACGTGATTCCCTACACAGCGGGATACTTCTCCATCGGCGACATGGTGAAGGCGGGGCTGCTGATGACGGTAGTCTCGTCGGCGTGCGTCACCCTCTCGATTTGCGTCGTGGGCCGGCTGTTCGGTATTGTGAGCTGGTAATGGGTGTGCGGCCCACACCCCGATGTCATTCAGAGCCCATTCGGCCCGGCCGAATAGCGCGAAGAATCTCTCAAGGGGGCGAGCCCCGGTAAGGGAGCGCGCCCATGGGATGGCAGTGTGCTCCTTGGAGAGCGCCTTCGCGGCCCCAAAGGGTGAAAGCGTTTGCCAAATGTGTAACCATCACGCACACAATGGTCCACCGCACTTCGATGGGCCGCTCCCCCGTTCAGTCCCTGCCGGCTCGCGGCACGCTTCTTGCGGCACGGCCAACCATCGGGGGCTGTATCCACAGCCCCCACGCGGGAAGACCCGCCGCAAACAAGCGTGCCTCTCGGCAGGGACTGGGGCTCGCTCCTCACGCCATTGGAGGATGCCACTTCCACCTGCCGACGGTAGCCGCCGCAGCGAGGGGCACGGCGGTTCGCAGCGGTTTCACCCGGCAGGGGGCTGAGAATCAGCCCCCTGGTACTTGCCATGGCTGCAAGCGCCGTGACGCGAAGCGAAGGCGGCGGAGGACGTCACGGGGCCTTCTGGAGCGCCCCTGTGGTGACTGCCCCGCAGGGGCCCTCCCGCCCGAGCGAAGTCTCGGGCGGGAGCGAGGCCCTTCGCTCCGCTGCCGCTCCACTCAGGATGACCCGGCAGGGGTTGCCAACAGAGCACTGAGCAGAAGGGACGACCACATGAGCGAGGAGTTCGACCGAGCGGCCTTCGATCGCCTGGCGGCGGAGTGGCGCTACGTGATCACCGACATGATCTGCCGCGCGGGCTCCGGCCACCTCGGCGGCGCGCTGAGCCTCGTCGAGATCGTCATGACCCTCTACTGGCGCGTCATGCGCTTCGACCCCGCGAACCCCAAGTGGCCGGACCGCGACCGCCTGGTGCTCTCGAAGGGACACGCCGCGCCCGTCCTCTACGTGGCGCTCGCCTACCAGGGTTTCTTCCCGAAGGCCTGGCTGGCGACGATGAACGCCGACGGCACCCGCCTGCCGAGCCACGCCGACGAGCGGTTCGTGCCGGGGGTGGACTTCACGACTGGGTCGCTGGGCCAGGGCCTGTCGTGCGCCTGCGGGGTCGCGCTGGGCCTGCGCCTCGACGGGCGCGACTCCCGCGTTTTCTGCATCATCGGCGACGGCGAGAGCGACGAGGGGCAGATCTGGGAGGCCGCCATGTTCGCCGCCCATCACAAGCTCGACAACCTCGTCGGGATCACCGACTACAACAAGCTCCAGATCGACGGCTTCACCAAGGACATCGTGGACCTCGAGCCGCTGGCGGCCAAGTGGCGGGCCTTCGGCTGGGAGGTCCTCGAGATGGACGGCCACGACTGGGACTCCTGCTACGACACGATCAACGCGGCCGCCGCCGTGACGGACAGGCCGACGATGATCATCGCCCACACGATCAAGGCCAAGGGCAACAAGGCCGTCGAGAACAAGCCTGAGAGCCACAACATCAAGGTGCCCGACGAGGCCGCCTACCGGAAGTTCATGGACGGCCTCGAGGTCCAGGACATCGAGCTGCCCTACTGAGGATCCACGCCATGGCACTCCACGAGCTGGAAATGCGGGCCGTCTACGGCCAGACCCTCGCCGAGCTGATGGACGAGGACCCCGCCGTCTGCTGCCTGGAGGCCGACCTGAGCAAGGCATCGGGCACGAACCCCCCTGTGCTCGAGCGCCACCCCGAGCGCTTCTTCGACGCCGGCGTCGCCGAGGCGAACATGATCGGCATCGCCGCGGGCCTCGCCAGCGAGGGCAAGATCCCGTTCTGCGCCACCTTCTCCTGCTTCGCCGGCCGCAGGGTCTACGACCAGGTCTACCTCGCCGTGGCCTACGCCAACAACAACGTCAAGCTCGTCGGCACCGCCCCTGGCGTCACCGCAGGGCCGAACGGCGGGACCCACATGTGCTTCCAGGACCTCGCGATCATGCGGGTCATGCCCAACCTCCACGTCTACAGCCCCGCCGACCCGTACGAGCTGCGCGCCGTCCTCCGCCACATGGCCGCCGCCGACCAGCCGACGTACATGCAGCTCGTCCGCTCGAAGGTCGCGCCCATCTTCGACGACGCCTACGTCTTCGACCCCCACCGCGCCGTCGTCCTCCGCGAGGGGAGCGACGTGACGCTCGTCTCCACCGGCTACATGACCCAGTTCACCGTCCGCGTGGCCGAGGAGCTGACCGAGGAGGGCGTGGACGTCGAGCTGCTGCACTATCCGTCCATCGACCCCTTCGACGCCGAGACGCTGGTGGCCTCGGCGCGGAAGACGGGCGGGGTGGTGACGGTGGAGAACCAGTCGATCCGAGGCGGGCTGGGCGGCGCGGTGTGCGAGGTGCTCGCCGAGCGGCTGCCGACGCCGGTGAAGCGGCTGGGCGTGCCCAACGACTTCGGCGAGGTGGCCACGGAGGCCTATTTGTTCGACAAGCACGGCTTCGGCCCGCGCCACATCGCCGCGGCCTGCCGCAGAGCTTTCTAGCGCCACATGCGCGCATCTTGCGCGCATGTTGGGCCGAGGGAAACTCGGACTGGGCACACCTTATGGGATCGAGCGGCTTTGCGGGC
>CAZDNN010000154.1:0-11886 GCA_964506385.1 uncultured Planctomycetota bacterium | reverse complement strand
ACTTCGACTACCGGCTCAAGCCGACCAGCCCGTGTCGCAAGCGGGCGTCGGACGGGGGGGGGACATCGGGTGCAGGTACACGCCGGAGATGCTGGAGATGCTGAGGCTGGCGCACGAGCTGCGGCGGAAGGGCATCATCAAGTTCTGAGGAAGGCATGAGGCGTGAGGCCTGAGGCTCGGCGCTGGATGGCTTGCAGCTTGCAGCTTGTGGCTTGCAGCTTGCCGCTCGGACCCGGCGTGTGGCAGAGCGATTGACCCGCGACGGAGCGACCAGAAAGGGGAACGACATGAGGCGACGACGTGCGGCGATGCTGGCGGCCTGCTCGATCCTGCTGACGGCCTGCCTGGCGGCCGCGGGCGAGGTGACAGTCACCTTCTATCACACGTCCGACATCCACGAGCACGCGGGGCCGCTCGCGCGGATCGCGCAGTTCGTCCAGGACCAGCGTGAGGCGGGCAAGAACGTGGTGTTCGCCGACACGGGCGACTGGTGCAACAAGGGCGATCTGACCGACCTGGGCACCCGTGGCGCCGCCATCACCGAGATGATGGGCGCCATGGGCTACGACGCCATCATCCCCGGGAACCACGACTACTCCCACGGCACCAAGCGTCTCGCCGAGCTGATCGACAAGCACCGCCTGCCCGTCCTCGCGGCCAACTGCACCTGGCCCGCCGACGCGACGCCGAAGGGCGTCAAGCCCTACGAGATCTTCGCTTTCGAGGGCGTCAAGGTCGCCGTCATCGGCACCGCCACGCCGAACATGGGGAACGCGGCCGACCAACTCCTCAAGGTCCAGCCCATCGCCGAGGCGGTCAAGCCGCTGGTGGCGAAGCTCGGCCAGGAGGCCGACATCATCGTCCTGCTGACCCACCTCGGCCCGCCCGACGACAGGAAGCTGATCGCGGCGCTGCCGCGCGTGGACCTCATCCTCGGCGGCCACCACCACAAGCGGTTCACCAAGCTCGACTTCGACAAGCAGCGTCAGACGATCCTCCAGCACTCGGGCTGCTTCGGCACCCACATCGGCGAGGTGGTTGTGACGTGGGACGGCGAGAAGATCGTGGACCGCAAGGCCCGGCTCATCAAGGTCGTGCCGGCGATGGCCGAGTGCCCCAAGGTCCGGGCGATCCGCGCCAGGTACCAGCCCGGCAAGGCAAAGTGAGTATGAGAGCCCTCCCCGCCATCCTGGCTGCGCTCGCCGCGACTGCCCTGGCCGGCGCGCCGTCGCCGCCCGAGCAGCCGAAGGCGGGGCCGGGCGGCGCCGACTACAGGCACGCGAGGGTCGTCAAGCACGCCTTCGGCCAGGGGGTGGGCCAGGTGTGGGTCTTCGAGCCCGGCGAGCCGCGGCCCGAGACGGCGCCCGTCGTGGTGTTCAACCACGGCTGGATGGCCCTGGCTCCGCAGGTCTACCGCGCCTGGATCGACCACCTGGTGCGGCGGGGGAACATCGTCGTCTACCCCCGCTACCAGGACGGGCCGCTGACGATGCCGTGGACGTTCCTGCGCAACGCCGTCGGCGCCGTCAAGCACGCGCTCGCCCAGATCGAGGGCGAGGGGCACGTGCGGCCCGACCGCGAGCGGTTCGCCATCGTCGGCCACTCGGCGGGCGGAGCGCTGTCGGCGGACATGGCGGCGGTGGCGGCCAAGGAAGGGCTGCCGAAGCCGCGCGCCGTGATGGTCGTGCAGCCGGGCCGTGGGATGCGGGGCCGCCGCTCGCGCTTCTTCCCCGCCGCCGACCTGTCGAAGATCCCCGCCGACACCCTCGTGCTGGTGGTGGTGGGCGAGGACGACCGCGTGGTGGGCGACGGCGAGGGCAAGGCCATCTTCGCCGCCATCGCCCACCTCCCCGCCGAGAACCGAGACTTCGTGGTCGTCCGCACCGACCGCCACGGCGCCCCGCCGCTCGTGGCCGACCACCTCAGCCCCTGCTGCCCCGCGGGCGGCCGCGGCCGCCGCCAGGTCACCGACGCCATTGACTTCTACGCCTACTGGCGGCTCTTCGACGCCCTCACCGACGCCGCCTTCCACGGCAGGAACCGCGATGTGGCCCTCGGCAACACCGCGGCGCAGCGCTCGATGGGCACCTGGAGCGACGGCACGCCCGTCAAGGAGCTCGTCGTCACCGACGCGCCGTGAGGGTGAGCAGGGAGAGGAAAGCGGCGACCGCGACGCTGCCGCAGGGCGCGACAGGCTCAGAAGTCGGTGTCGTTCGGGTTTCTGGGGGGCGGCTCGATCTTCTTGAGGCCCTTGTGGCGCTTGTGCATGATCGCCTGGCGTTTGCGCATCTCCGCCTGCTGCTTGAGCATGGCGATCTGCTTCTCGGTCTGGGCGAGCTGGTGCAGGAGAGCGGCCTCTTGCTGCCTGAGCGCCTGGGCTTCGGCCTCGGGCAGATCGTCGCCTGCCGCAAGCCGCTTCCTGACCGCGCCGAGCTGCTTGTGGATGGCCGCCGTCTGGGCCTTGATGGCCTTCCAGCGCTCCTTGACGACGCGCGCCGCGAGGTCGTCAGCATCAATGGCCACCTCCCCGCCCAGCGCGATCTTGTTGCCGTCGGCAAACTGGAGCTTGGCCATGGCCCTCCACGTGTCGCCAGGCTGGCTGCCGGGGAGGACGCGGTCCATGACCAGCGCGCCGTCCTGGCCGGCGAGGACCCTCGCCGTGAGGATCGGGCCTTTCGGCTCGCGGGCTGGCTCGTCGCCCTCCTCGTCGGCGTCGCCGCCCATCTGGATGTTCACGCCGTTGACGTTCATCACCATCCGCTGGGCATGCATGCGCACGACCTTGCCGTGGCCCGCCTTGCCTTGCCCTGGCATGTCCATCACGATCACGGCGTTGCCCCCGTGCCCGCCGAAGGCGAAGGCCGGCAGCTCCTTGATGTGCTGGATCGCCCGCACGAGGTCGGGCAGGGGGCGCTTCTCGCCGTCGTCGCCGGTCTCGAGGGCGTAGAGAACGCGTGTCTCGAGGCCGATGAGGATGCCGGGATTGGCCGCCTGGTTGCCCTCGACGAGCGTGACCGCGCGCACGAGCATGTCGATGCCGTCGTCGTGCCGCCCAGCCAGCTCGCCGACGAGGAAGCCCCTGAAGCCCTTCAACGCCTCGGCCAGCTCCTCCTTCCCGACGGCCTTCTCAGCCTGCTCTTCGGCCTCGCCGGCCCGCGCCGTCAGCCCCCACACCCCACTCGTCGCGAAGGCGACGGCCAGCACCCGCATCACGACACGCGTCCGTCGCATGGCATCTCTCCTTCATTGTCCTGAAGCGGACGCCCCTATTGTACCGCCGCGCGTCGGGAGTTCAAGGGGGAGGATGAGGCGGGAGGGCACTATTGTCCCCTGCGTGAGTGATGCAAATGCCACATCCCGCGGGACCTTCCCGCGCCCGTCCCGCTGCCCTAGCAGCCCGTGGCAGAAGTCCGTTCGGACTGCGTGCGGGTCTTCGGGCCGATCTCCGCGTTGCGAGATCTCGACGAATCCACCGATTCGCCTGCGATCTCGCGCCTTGACCTCCGCCCGAATCCCTCGCACTCGTCTGCGAAGGACGTCTGCCATGGACTGCTAGATGCCCGGCGCCAGCTCGGCGAGCAGCGCGCGGCGGTCCATGCTCAACGCCTGCCAAGCCGCTTGGCAGCGCTTCTGCTCCGCCCTGTCGGTCGCGGTGTCCCGCAGCGCTTTCAGGAGCGCCAGCGCGCCGTCGAGCTGCCGGATTCGTTCCGTCCCCACTGGCTCATGGCTTACCATGGCTGCTCCGTTTCGTCGTCCCCCCGCGCCACGGCAAAGCCGGCGCGCACCTCCCCGATCACCCATCTAACCGGAGAACCTGTACCAAGTCAAGGGAAAACCGCGCGGCGGTCCTCGCCGAGCTTGCGGCGCTTCGCCGGCTCGGGTATTCTCCTGGGCGCTGGTGCTCGGGTGTACAGGTCCGATGCCTTCTGCGAAGGGGGCCACGCAATGATCGACGCGGAGCGACGCGAGGCCGTGCTGGAGCGCGGCCGGCCGGCCGTTACATGGAAGGGGGAGCCCGGCCTCGGCGGCTGGTACACCGAGGAGGAGATCGAGGCCGCCGTCGCCGCCATCCGCAGGGCGATGGACTGGAATACGGGCTTCGGCTTCCTGGTCGAGGAGATTGTGCGGTTCGAGGAGGAGTTCGCCCGCTACGTCGGCACCGGCTTCGCGGTCTCAGTCGCTACGGCGAGCCTGGGCCTCGACATGGCCATGCGGTGCCTCGACCTCGAGCCGGGCGACGAGGTGATCGTCCCCGCCTGCAACTTCAAGGCATCGACTCTCGCCATCCTCGGCGCCGGGGGCCGGCCCGTCTTCTGCGAGGTGGACCCTCGGACCTTCTGCGCGGACCCTGCCGACGTCGAGCGCCGCATCACCCCCCGCACCCGCGCCATCGTGCCGACCCACATGAACGGCCTGTCGGCCGACATGGACGCCCTGCTGGACGTGGCCGAGCGCCATCCCCATGCGAAGCACGGCCCGCTCAAGGTCATCGGCGACGCCGCCAGGGCCTGCGGCGGCGGCTACAAGGGCACGAAGATCGGGAAGAGGGGGTGGATGACGGTCTTCAGCCTCCACACGATGAAGCTCATGACCACCCTCGGCGAAGGCGGGATGGTGACCACCGACGACCCCGATGCCGCCTCGCGCCTGCGCAACCTCCGCCAGTGGGGCGGCGGCGCCGAGTGGGGCACAAGCACCAAGATGACCATGGTCCAGGCCGCCGTCGGCTCCGTCCAGCTCCGCCGCCTCGACGCGATGATCGCCCGCCGCGTCCAGCGCGCGCGCGAGCGCACGCCCCTGCTCGACGGCGTGCCCGAGCTGACCCTGCCCTTTGAGCCGCCCGAGCGCGACCACACCTTCTACCTCTACACCCTGCTCGTGCCGCCCGACTGGGCGGGCGAGCGGCGCGACCACCTGGTGAAGCTCCTCGACGAGGAGTTCGGCGTCGGCTGCGCCATCGCCAACCCGCCCGTCTACCAGGGCCACGACTACATCCGCGCCCAGACCGCCGGCCAGAGCCTCCCCCGCAGCGAGGAGCTCGGCGCCCGCATCCTCTGCCCCTCGCTCCATCCGCTGATGACCAAGGACGACAACGAGTACGTGGCCGCCGCGATCATCGAAGGGGTGGAGCGGATCGGGAAGGGCGTTCCATGATGACCCGCGCCGCGTGAGGCATGGGAGGGCGAAGCTCCCGCTGAGCCGCGAACAGGGACGGCACAAGGCGGCCTTCAGCCGCAACCAGACGCGAAGAAAACGCCGGGCCAGACATGTTACCTTCCGGCCGGGTTTGGGGGTTCGTCCCCGATCGAGGAGCGCGCCGCGGGAAGTGGCTTCCCACGTCTGCTGCAAACCCAACCGGGGCTTGGGTTTGGTATGCCTGGCCCGACGTTTTCTTCGCGAAAAGAGAGGTCCTGCACGTTTGTGGTACAAGGTGCCAGGACAGCGGCTCGGCTGGAGCCTCGCCCTCCCACCGCCTCATCCCGAAACGGCCTCTGAGGCGGCACAACCGCAGGTCGGGGGGTGCCCACGATCTGCGAGGGTGGATTCCGCCCTCAGAGCCCGCCTCCGCGAGCCAGATCGAGGCATCCGTGAACCACTTTCCCCACGATACCGACCCGGAGATGCTGGACCGCGTGCTCCGGCAGTACGCTCTCCGCGGTGAGTGCGAGATCGCCGGCACGGGCGGCGGGCCCACAGTTCGCTGAAGTGTTGCGACAGGTTGAGCCGCGAGCCCCGGGTCCGCGATCTGAGCGATGGGGCCTACTACTTCGCCGGCCGCCGCGATGCGGCCCTCGCCCGTGGCCGCAACCCAAGAGGAAGACTCTCTCGACAGGCGAGCCGCGCGTCGCTACGATAGGCGCCCATGCGAGAGGCGTACGTCCGGATCAGCTTCGCCTTCGTCATTGTGCTTGCGGTGCTGCACGCCGCAGGCGCGCTGTTCATGCCCTGCGACTACGTGTGGGGCCTCGACATCCTCGGCTACTGCCGCTGGTGGCACGTGGCCGCCTTCGCCGCGGTGGCCATCGTCACGCTGTGCCTGCGGGAGCCCCGCGCGATGGCCCTCGTGGAGGCTGCGCTCTCGCGCTGGGGCAAGCGGCTCGCAGCGCGGGCGCCGCGCCTGGGCCTCCCTGGCCTGCACGCCGTGTTGTTCGCCGTGAGTCTCGCCGTCTTGCTGCTGATGCGGACAAAGTACTCGGGCGGCGACTCCCACTGGATGCACGAGACGATGCCGCTGTGTCTCAAGCGGGCGCCGCTGGCGTCGGCCGTCCTCTACGCTCTGGGCTGGGTGGGGATGGCGTGCGGCCTGTCCTACGTGACGGCGCTCCAGGTGGCGGTGAGCGTGGTGGGGGCGCTGAGCGTCTGCGTCCTGTTCGCCCTCTTCGCGCGGGTGGTCGGCGAGCGGGGCCGTGCCGCGCTCTTCCTGGCGGCGGCGCTGGCCAGCTATGGCGTGAGCCGCCTGCTGCCCGGCTACATCGAGGTTTACTCCGTCTACGTTCTTTTCCTCGCCCTCTACGGCTGGGCGCTCGCCCGCTACTGCCTGGACGGGGGGGGCCTGTTGGTCTTGCTTGGTGCCCTGGCCCTGGCGCTCTTCGCCCATATCCAGGCCGTGATCCTCCTGCCCGGCTCCCTGCTGGCCAGCGTCCTGGTGGCCCGCGCGCGGAGCCGGCTGGGGCGAGCGGCGGCGGCCTGGGTCGTCTTCGCCGTGGCGATGGTGCTGACCTACCCGTCGCTGCTGCCGGGCCTGGCTGAGCTCCTGCCCCCAGGGCCGGCGAAGTCCGAGTTCTGGTCCGTGCGGGCGCACCAGCCGCTGTTCACCCCCCTCTCGACACTGCTGACGGCGAGACACTGGGCCGACGTCGCCAACGTTCACCTCCTCGTCTCCGCCGTCGGCCTGGGCCTGCTGGCGGCGGGCCTCGCCGCGTGGTGGCCCCAGCGGGAGCGGGACCACTTCGCGCTCGTCGCCGCTGTCCACTACGCCCTGTTCGCCCTCGGCACCATCGTGTTCCACAACTTCCACCACCCCATCGCGCGCGACTGGGACATGTTCGGCCCCGGCGCCGTGCTCCTGCTCGTCCTTGCTGCTGCGCTCTGGCGCGGTCAGCCGCGGGAAGAGCTTCGGCGGGCCATGGTGATCCTCCTGCCCCTCGCCGCGTGCATCACCCTGCTGTGGCTGCTCCAGCAGGCGGGCCTGACGGGGATCGCGCCGCCGCCGTCCGACCGCGTCGGCTACGTCCTGCCTGGATGAGCCGGGGGTCATCCGTCGTCGGGCTCTTGGACCTGGCGGCGCCGCTTCGAGCGCAGGATGAGCACGCGGAGGGACTCTGCGTCGGTGGCGGCGAGCCAGCGGCGATCGAAGTCCGGCGCCTGTGCGATCTCGGCGATGGCCACGAGCGCGCGCAGATGATCGTCCCGCCTGTCGCGCGAGCCGATCAGCACGAAGATCGCGTGGACCGGCGGCTTGTCCGGCTCGAAGACCACCCCTTCCCGGCTCCGCACCAGCAGCATCTCGAACCTGTCCGCCACGCCGACCACCACGTGGGGGATCGCCAGGCCGGGCCGAACCACCGTGGATGTGGCTTCCTCCCGTTCGGCGAGCAGCCGCTGGATCTCCTCTGCCGGCACGCCCAGCCGGGGCGCCAGGGCCTCCGCCACCGCGCCGAAGAGGGCCTCCTGCGTCGCTCCCTCCGGCAGGTCTAGCACGGCGCACCGCCGCACCAGGCGGTCAAACGGATCCTCCACCCCGCCGTCCCGATGCCGCACGATCTCCTCGAGCTCCGCCTCCAGGTCGTGGTCGGGGAAGGTCTGCGCGGCGATCCGGCGCGCCAGGTGCGTCAGCGCCGACTCCCGGGCCTCCCGCGCCCGCACGTACACCGCATACCACACCATCCCACAGCCCAGGATCCCACCCGCCACCAGCAGCGGCACGCTCCCCAACTCCACCAGCAGGAACACGTAGACCAGCAGCCCAGCCGCGTGCAGCCACGGGTAGAACGGCGAGCGGAACTTCGGCTCGTAGCCCGCCACCCGGCTCTCCCGCATCAGGATCAACGAGACGATGCTGAACGCGAAGAGCAGGATCTTCATGGCCGACGCCGACTTGACGAACAGCGTGATGTCCATGAACAGCAGCGCGCCGATCAACGCGCCGGTGAACAGGATCGCCCAGTGCGGCGTCCCCCGCTTCTCGCTCACGTGGCCGAACCACGCGGGCAGCAGCCCGTCGCGGCTCATCGCCAACGGCGTCCGCGACGCCGCCAGGATCCCCGCGTTCCCCGTCGTCACGAACGCCAGCATCGCCGCCAGCGACATGCCCACCAGGCCCACCCGCCCCCACAACGCCCGACCGCCCAGCGACACCGGCATCAGCCGAAGTGGCCCCGTCAGCTCCGCGTCCGACACCAGCCCCACCGTCACGAACACCACCGCGACATACGCCACCGTCACCACCCCGTAGGCCGCGAACATTCCCAGCGGCAGATTCCGTCCGGGGTTCTTCACCTCCTCCGCGATGCTCGCTGCCTTCGTCAAGCCGCCGAAGGACACGAAGACCATCGCCGCGCCCATGATCAGCACGTTCGGCCCCGCCCCCTCCGGAAGCAGCGGCCGGAACCCGCTGCCACCGACCCGCCACACCCCGAACGCCACATAGAGCGCAAGCAACGCGAGCAGCACCGCGACCAGCACGACCTGGAGCCGCCCCGCGTGCTTCGCACTCCACAGGTTCACCACCGTGAAGAACGCGCAGAAGCCGAGCGCAATGAGCCGCGTGTCCATCTCCGTGAGCGACGGCCACACCAGCCGCGCGAAGGCCCCCAGGCCGATCAGCGCGAATGCCGTCTTGAACGCCAGCTCCGCCCACGTCGCCACACCGCCCAGCATCCCGAATCGCGGGCCGATGCTCCGATCAATGTGGAAGTAGTCGCCCCCTGCCTTCGGCAGCGCCGTCGCGAGCTCCGCCTTGCTCACCAGCGCCGGCAGCAGCGCCACCGCCGCGATCGCATAGCACAGCCACATCCCCGGCCCGACCACTCCGTACAGAATCCCCGGCAGGACGAACAGCCCTGAGCTGATCATCGCCCCCGACGCGATGCAGAACACATCCGGCAGTCCCAGTTCGCGCTTCAGCGGCATGCTCGGCGTCTCCGTGCAACTCCCACCGCCTCCAGTGTCCCACACGCCCCGGCCCCTGTCAACACGGGGCCATTCGCGGACGCCGCTTTGACTCCCGCCGCCCCATCCGTATCATAGGGGAAGACTCGACAAGCCGACCCGCGGAGGAAGGGGTGCAGTGACCGCCAAGGCCAGGGACAAGGGTGGCGGCCCGATCAGTATCGAGGGCCTGGTCTGGGTCTGCTTGGCCGTGGCGGGGGTGGGCACGGCGTTCTTCCTCCTGCGCGAGCCCGAGGACGGCCCGATCCTCCAACTCACCCGCGCCATGATCCAGGCGCGGGGCCTCGCCGTCGGCGCAGCGGTCATCGGCTCCCTCGCCGGCCTCTGGCGCATCCTCTCCCGACCCGGCGACCCCAACCTCTTTGCCATGGCTGCGCTCTTCAATCTGATGATCGCCTGCTACTGGATCCTCCGTCTCACCCTGGTCCCCTAGCAGCCCGTGGCAGAAGTCCGTTCGGACTGCGTGCGGGTCTTCGGGCCGATCTCCGCGTTGCGAGATCTCGACGAATCCACCGATTCGCCTGCGATCTCGCGCCTTGACCTCGGCCCGAATCCCTCGCACTCGTCTGCGAAGGACTTCTGCCACGGACTGCTAGCTCGCGGCCGCCGACAATACGTGTCCCGAGTGCACAGCCCCCTCTTGGAGGACAGGATGATGAGGGAGATCGGACTTGTCGCGCTGCTCTGTCTGCTCGCCGTGGTCGGGTGCACCGCGCGGGAAGAGGAGCCTGAGGCCGCCACGCCGGAGGTCGGCACAGCCGCTGCCCAGCCCGCCACCGCGGAAGCTGCCGCCACGTCGACAAAGGAGCTGAAGGGGACGATCGTCCGCGGGGTCTGCGAGGCACCCCGTCCGCCCGCCAAAGGCACCGAGGGCGGCGTCGCACCGGCGAACGTGCAGGACAACGAGGGCGGCGCTCTCTCCACCGGCTACGGCCAGGTCACCCTGGTCAACAGGACGAGTGTGACGCTCGATCTCTACGTCAGCGGCAGCTACGGATGCCGGGCGCTCAAGGGTCTCATGTGCACCACCCAGGTCAAGGCCGGCACACACACCCTGGAGGCCAAGGCGTCCGATGGCCGCTCCACCTCCACCTCGGTGACGCTCAACGCCGGCGACTCCTTCACCTGGACGGTCACCGAGGAGTAGCGCCGCGCCCGACGCGGCAGGCTCGGAATCCCTGTCCGCCGGCCCCCTCGCCACACGAGCGCTGGAGGCCAGGCAGTTCCATGCCCAGCCGGCGGGAGATCTTCGGATGCTCCCTGAGTGCGTTGGCCCTGCCCCTCGTAGCCCTGTGCGCCGGCCAAACGTGCTGTTCATCCTCACCAACGACCCGCGCGACGATCCCGCGAGACCCGTGGCCTCTCCCCCGATCCGGCAACGCGCCCCGTCGCCGAACGAATGACGGCCCTGCTCCGCGCGGAGCAGTGAAAGCTCGGCGACGACCTTCCCCCCACCCCCGACGACCCCCGACCCGCGGAGTTCCGCCCCCCGAGCACGTGTCTCCATGGACCCTCTGGCCTCGCGCGAAATCGGGCTTGACACCCCGCTCCAGGCGCATATAATGGGCGTTATAGGTGCCTCCCCGAGCGCTCCCCTCCCCGTTCTGCTCGACTTACGTCGCCCGTTCTGCCCCCCGAATCTCACGATTATATTCACCTCAGAGGCTACAATGCGCGAACCGCCCACCCTCGCCCAGCTCCTCGACGACTTCCTCACCGACCTCGAGAACGCCGGTCGCTCGCGCCACACCGTCGTCAACTACCGCTGCGACCTCCACCGGCTCATCGATTTCACCCCAGGCGGCCTCCACGCCATCGACCCCGTCCACCTCCGCCGCTTCTTCCTCTCCCTGTCCGGCAGGGCACCAGCCACCCGCGCCCGGATTCAATCGTCGGTCAATGCCTTCCTCACCTGGTGCTTCCGACACGATCTGATCGCCGCGAACCCCATGCAGAAGCTCGAGCGCGTCTCCGTGCCCGAGACCCTGCCAAGGCCCCTCGACGAGCGGATCGTCCGCAAGATCCTCGACGCCATCCCCCGCAAGAACCTCCGCGACCGCCTCCTCTTCACCCTCATCGCCGAGACCGGCCTCCGCGTCGCCGAGGCCCTGGGCATCTACGTCGAGGACATCCGTCTGGCGCCCGACGACGAGCAGATCGTCATCCGCGGCAAAGGCGGCCGCGCCCGCACCATCATGCTCTACGCCGCCCCCGACAGTCTCAAGCTCCTCCGCCGCTATCTCCGCCACAGCGGCATCCGCTCGGGCGCCCTGTTCCGCGGCGACCCCGCCCGGGGTGGCTCCTCCCGACCCATCCACTACCGCACCGCCCACAAGGCATGGAGCCGCTACTGCCGCAAGGCAGGCGTCAAGGCCAGCATCCACGCCCTCCGCCACACCTTCGCCACCCGCCTGCTCAACGAGGGCGTCAGCCTCGCCGTCGTCCGCAAGCTCCTCGGCCACCGCAACATGCAGACCACCCTCCGCTACGCCGAGGTCACCGACGCCACGATCCGTCGCGAGCTCATGACCCACCATCGCCGCTCCCTGTGACCCGCCATCCCGCTCCTGCCTCCTCGCTACCGCTCTCAAGCTGCGGGAGGAGCCCCCCCAGGCCCCAGCGCCCCTCCGGGGTCCTATCTCGTTCCTGTTGCGGATCGGTCCAATGGGAGGGCGAGGCTCCTGCCGAGCCGCCCTTCGCCCCCTGAATCGGCTC
>CAZDNN010000153.1:1061-11920 GCA_964506385.1 uncultured Planctomycetota bacterium | reverse complement strand
GTCGCCCAGGCGCGCGGCAGGCAGACCGCCGATGATGACGGTGAAGGAACCCAGTGCGATGGCGTCGATAGGGGCCCCTGCACATATGCAGGGGTCGGTTACGCGGGCAGCGGGGAGGAACCCGATCAACACCGTGGTGCAGCAAGGGGGGGCGATCGGGCCGCCCCCGTGCATGGGGCACGTATGCGGGTCGAGCACCCGTGCGGCGGGAGGCATGGGTCACTCCGTCGATGTCGCGGCGGCGTACACCCCAACACGTGCCTATAGTCTACCAGTGCGCCATGTTCTGTCAACCCCCTGCCGCACCTACTTCGGGAGGCGCACGGGCAGCTTCGCCGTGAACGGGCCGACGCGGAGCAGCTTCTGGGACGAGGCGGAGAAGGGGTAGAAGTACTTCGCCTCGCCCACGGGGGTCTTCACGGTCTTCGCGAGCTTGTCGGCCTCGGGGGTGGCGAGGAAGAAGCCGAGCTCGAAGCTGGGCGGCAGCTCGACCGGCTCGTCGGCGAAGTCCTCATCTTCGAGCATCAGGTAGTGGTGCCACGGGCGCAGGGGCAGCGACAGATGGATGATCTCCTTGGTCGTTGCGCCGGCCTCGACGAGGGTGGCGCAGGGGATGAACGGCTTCTCGACGAGCAGCGTGGGGGGCACTGGGATGACTTCCTTCGAGAGCAGCACGCTCTCGCCGTCCGCCTGCACGTAGACCGCGTTGGGGTTGGCGAGGAACATGTTGTCGTCGCCGATATCCTCGTAGATCAGGTTGAAGACGTAGGCATTCTGGGCGCTGCCGTTCTGGAAGGTATAGGCGAGGGTTGCGCCTCCCGCACTGTCCACCTCGAGGGTGGCTTCGAGGACGCACTGGTCGGCTTCGACGCGGAGTTGCTCGGCCATTGTTGGGGCCTCCTTGCGCGTCCCCGCGCACCCCGCTAGCGCCGCGACGGCGGCCACGAGGAGTACGAGGGTCGCGCGGGCCTCGGGCTGCCGCGCCCGGGGCTTAGTACCACTTGCGTTCCGGCTGCTTCGGGTCCCACTCACTGCGAAGTTTGTTCTCCGTGTGCGCGCCCTTGTCGTGGGGCGGGATGCCGACGCACTCGGCCTCACACTTCAGCACCTTGGCCTTCTTTGTCGGATCGGCCGGGTCGGGCTTGTTATCGTTGTCCGTCTTGCCCGGCGCGAGGGTGCCGTTGGCGGCCTGCTCGGCGTGGATGAGTTCGTGGCCGAGGCCGATGGCCGGAGGACGGGTCTCCCATTTCTCCGAACCGATCTTCTTTCTGTCCGGGTTGAAGTAGACGGTGGAGTTCGTGCCCTTGCCGGCCTTCCCTTTGCCGTCCCGGAAGCCATCGGCGAAGTTCTTCGGCGAGCAGGAGTTGCCTCTTGTGGTCTTCTTGATCGTCACCGTCTTGCCGCTCTTGTCGATGGAGGCGAGCAGGGCCTTCCCTGTCTTGGTCTTCTTGAGGTCGTCGAGGGCCTTGATGGTCTTCTTGCGGAACTCCTCGTCGCCCTCGATCTTGATGGCCTTGCCGTAGGTCTTGGGGGTCCCAGGGCAGCTCTCGGTGGACTTCTTGGCGGGGGTCTTGGGCTTCTTCTTGGCCGCTTTGCCCGCCTTTTTGCGATCACACCATCCCATCGACGACACTCCCAAGGTCAGGTGCGGGCGAGCCATTGCTCGGCAAAGGCCATGCCCGCATCGTGCAGACGGGCGGCCTTCGTCGGTCGGCCCTCTGCGGAACGGTCTGCCAGGATCCTCGTGAGCCAGGGGAACTGAGGGTCCGCGGCGAAGCCGCTGCCCAGCAACAGCGCGAACAGCCCGCACAGCGGCGGCCCCAGGTCCCCGGACACCTCGTGCGTCCGCGCCGCCGCGACAGCGCCCTGCGCCACCTCGACGAGGACGCCGGGCCGCACGTAGCCGGCTTTCTCCGGCCAGACCTCACGGAGCAGGGCGACGATCTGCCCCTCGACCTGCCGCGATCGGGCCTCCCAACGCTCCGTGAGAGGGCGCTCCAACAGCCGCTCGAGCGCTCTGCGCAGCAGCTCGCCATCCTCGCCCACCACGGCATCGAGATAGGCCATGGCCTCGTCGTACAGGCGCTCGGCGCGCTGCGACGGATCAGGGGCCTTCGCATCCCCGAGGATGGTGCCGACCCACGGCAGCAGTGGGTCCTCATCGAAGAAACTGCCGAGCAGGAGCATCAGCGGGATCGTGTGGTGCAGGTCGCGCTCGGTGGTGAAGCCGTGCGCCTGCCCCCGCTCGATGCCGAGGCGGATGGTGGCGCGCAGCGGCTCCTCGCCCAGGATCGCGCTGTGGGCGGGGAAGTACTCCTCGATGTGCGCGAGCATGCGGCCCTCGAACTCGCCGACGGCCGCCGCGGCAAGGCTCTCCATCTGCTCAGGGCGCATGGCCAGCATGGCGGTCCTCTCCGCTATAGTGGCTGCCCGACATCCACGAGCCCGATCTTCCGCCGCTCCGGCTGCACCGTGCCAGGGGTGAAGCGCAGGAGGACGGCGGGGTCCTCGTCCTCGAGCAGGTAGGCGGCGACCGGCCCGAACACCGTGGCCATCTCCTCCTGGTTGCACAGGGGGAGGTAGACCCGCAGGACTCGCGGGTCGTAGTAGCGGAAGTAGAGGATCTTGCCGTCGGGGTCGCGCACCATGATGAACGTGCGGAAGTGGCGGCGGAGGACGTAGATCTCGGCCTCGCTGAGTGCGAAGATGCCCCAGTGATTGCCCCAGCCCTTTTCGAGCACCCACGCGGTGAACGCGCATTCGGGCTGGAGTCGCACGAGGTAGGGAGCGACCTCGGCGATGTCGGGCTCCAGTTCGCCGCGGTAGAGGCACTGGAAGTCGGGCTCGAGCTCCCACAGCCGCTGGGGCAGCTCGGGGACCGAGGCGCCATCGAGGAGCGCGTAGGCCTTCCAGGTGGAGTCGCCGAAGATCTGGTCGCGCAGGGAGCGAATCAGGGCCTCATCTGGCATCGCGTCGGCTCCTATCGTCGCCGTCGGCCTCGGCTGGGGCGCGGCCTTTGGCGCGCGCGGCCCGGGCCTTGCGGCGCCGCTGGCGGCGCCGGCCCAGGGAATCCAGGACGGCGGCCTGCCTGCGGAGCAGCCGCTCCTGGCACGAGCTGTCGTGGTCGCAACTCAGGCCGTCGGCCACGGCGCGCAGGGCCGCTGCGTAGTCGCCTTGCGCGCTGTGGACATACGACAGGCTGAGCAGCGCGCGCGGGCTCTCGGGGTTGAGGCACAGAGCCCTCTCATAGGCGGAGCGGGCCTCGGCGAGACGCCCGAGGTGGTAGAGCGCGTCGCCGTAGGTCGTCCAGGGTCCGGGGCAGACGGGGTTGATCTCGAGAACGAGGGCGGCCATCTCCAGGCCGCGAGCGTAGTCGGCGGCGGAGTAGGTCAGGAATCGGGCGATCTCGTCTAGCAGAGCCCAGCTCGCCCCCTGGCGGCGCAGGGCCTCCGCGAAGCCCCGCAGGGCGCCGTCGCTGTCGCCCTGCTGGACGCAGGCGCGAGCGCGGGCCAGCGGCTCCCGCTCCCAGGCCAGGGCCTCGCCGTTGAAGAGCCGGCGGAACCGCCCTGCCGTGCCCTCGCCCACCCCACGCCCTACGAGACGGCAGTGCAGCTTGGGGTGATCGGTGGCCGGCCCGATGCACTCACAGCCGAGCTCCCTCCCGCACCAGGCGGCCAACAGCGGGAAGTTGACGCCCATGGCCAGCGAGGAGCCGAACCGCTGCGGCTGCCACGGCCTGTCGCTCCCCACGCTGTCGGCCTGCCCGTAGTCGGCAGCGAGCACGAAGCCCTGCGGGTGCAGGCGTGGCACGAGGCCCTCGAGACACTGGAGCGCGCCGAAGCTGTGGAGCACGTACTGCCCCGGCTCGACGAGGCCCGCGACGAAGGCCCCGTAGGGCACTCTGTCCGCCGCGGTGGGCAGGAAGCGGAAGCTGGGCACCAGCAGGTCCTGGATGTCGGCGAGCGTCGCCCGTTCAGCCGCGCTGTCAGAGCGCGCGCGCCGCAGGATCTCCTCGAGGGGCATGTCCGTGTGGGCGGCGAGATCGACGCCGCGCGCCAGGTGGGTCGCTACGCAGAGCTCCCGCAGCCCCGAGTCCCCGATCTGGAGCACCGTCGCAGGCAGTACGTCGAGCACGTAGTTCGCAAAGGCGGCGAAGACCGGGGCCGCGGCGTCATGGCCGTCGAGGGCGTCGCCTATGCAGAGGGCGTCGAGTCGGCGCGCCTGCCATCGGCCGGGGTGGCCGTCGAGGACGCCGCTGCGGCGCAGGTCGTCGACCATGCGCTCTGAGCGGTCTGTCACGAGGTAGCGGAGCCTCTGGTAGTAGTCGGCGCCGCGGGCCTGGCATAGGTCGCGGAAGGCGGAGAGGAACCCCCGGGCGAAGAGGCCCAGCCCTGCGCCAAGCTCGAGGACCTGGAGGACGTCGGGCAAGGGTGCGCGCGCCTCGGTTTCGGCGAGGGCAGTGAAGAGCAGGTCCGCCGCGTTGCGGGAGAGCCAGCCGTTGTTGGTCGCGCCGTAGGGCACCCCGTCGGCAAAGAAGCTTCGGCTGCCGCGGCGGCCCCAGGCCGCCTGGCCCAACTCCCAGTCCAGGCTCTCGGCCAGTGGCCGGAAGTCCTGGAGGCAGATGCTGTCGGCGGAGGCATCGGTCAGCAGGCGGGCGGCAGCCTCGGCGACCTCGCCCTCTGCCCGCGGCGATGGATGCGGCGCCGGCTCCAGATCGCGCCTCCCAGGGCGCAGCGGTGCCCCAGGCTCAACGACGCGCTCGCGCTGCTTCAACTCGGCCGGCTTCACGAACGGTTCCCTTTGCTGAGGCCGCTCAGCCCCACGCTGCGGCGCGTGGGCCGCTCTGGCTACATCACGATGTCTTCGCCATCGTCCCCCTCTGTGGACTCGTCGGGCAGCGTGTCCGTGCCTTCGTATTCCTTGCTCTCCCAGTCGTCGGCCGGCCCGGTCCCCTCGACCTGCTCGGACTTCCAGTCGTCGGCCGGTCCGGTCCCCTCAACCTGCTCGGACTTCCAGTCGTCAGCCGGCCCGGTCCCCTCGACCTGCTCGGACTTCCAGTCGTCAGCCGGGCCGGTCCCCTTGACTTCCTCAGACTTCCACTCGTCGGCCGGCCCAGTCCCATCGACCTGCTTGGACTTCCAGTCGTCGGCGCCCTGGGTCCCACCAGCTTCCTTGGACTTCCAGTCGTCGGCGCCCTGGGTCCCATCAACTTCCTTGGACTTCCAGTCGTCGGCGGGGCCTCCGGAGACGTCGCCGCCCTTGCCGTCGAGATCCGCGCCCTTCCCGTCCAGGTCGCCGCCCTTGCCATCGAGATCCGCGCCCTTCCCGTCCAGGCCGGCGCCCTTGCCGTCCTGGGTGTCGGTGCGGGCCGCGGGACTCTGGGAGCCGCCGCCCGCAGCCGCGGCTGCGCATTGCTCGCAGAACGGGGTCCCGGCAGCGGCGGCACGCTGCATGACCTTCGCCTGGGCGCTATAGGTGGCGGGCTTGGGCGGCTTCGGCGATCGTGGTGCCGTGTCAACCTGCCCACCTTTATCTTTGTCCGCCACGTTCGGCTCGACGGGGGTCTCGGGCGACGAGCCGCTCCCCGAGACAGGCATGCTCCCCGAATTGATGTTCACCAGCGGGCCGCCCTTGATGAAGATGGCGCCCGACGTGAGGGTGATCGTGCTTCCGCCGACCTTCAGGCCGAGCATGGCCCCGGCCTCGATGAGGATGGACATCCCTGCCTTGATATGGAGAGTTGTGCCGACGTCGAGGGCGTCGCTCATCCCGATCTTGACGTGACGCTCCATGCCGACCGTGAGGGACTGGGTGCCGCCCACCTTCTCGTTGAGGTCGCCGACGACGTAGACGTGCTTGTCCTGCTCGACCTTTTCGTGCTGGTGGCGCTTGATGATGAGATGGCGGTCGCGGCCGACCCACTCGTTGCTGTCGTTGCGGACCCACTCGTCCTTGTTCATCTGGGCATGGATGCGGATCTGCTCGCTGCCCTTCGTGTCGTCCATGGAGATTTCGTTGTAGCCGCCGCCCCCCTTGGTGGAGTTGGTCTTGACGCCGGAGCGTGTCTTCTCCCCTGGGAGGCTGTAAGGGGGCATCTCGACACCGTTGTAGACGGTGCCGGTGATGATGGGCCGGTCGGGGTCGCCCTCGATGAAATCGACGATGACCTCCTGGCCGATGCGCGGGATGTGGATGGCGCCCCAGTTCTTGCCTGCCCAGGTCTGGGTGACGCGGATCCAGCACGAGGAGGTCTCGTCGGCCTTGCTGCGGCGGTCCCAGTGGAACTGGACCTTCACGCGGCCGTACTTGTCGGTGTAGATCTCTTCGCCCGCTGGGCCGACGACGAGGGCGGTCTGGCAGCCCTCGACCACAGGCTTGGGGCTGAGTCGCGCGGTGCGGTACTGCTCGTCAGCCGGGATGGCGGAGAAGCTGCACAGGCACAGAGGCCCGCGGCCGCTGGGGTTGCCTGCGGAGTCATAGGCATCGGCCTGGCCGGTGACCGAGCTGGAGATGACGAGGTACTCTCTGTTTTGATCCTGCCGTGGGTAGTCGGTGAGGGTGAACTTGTGGCCAGCGGCGATTCCCCGCACGTCGGAGGACCCGCGGGCGACCTCGTGCTGAGCCGCGAGTTCCTCAACGCGCAGGCGCGCGTACTGCTCGCCATCGCCGAAATCAGTGTACTCGCCCGGGTAGTCGTATATCTCGAAGTCCGCGCCCAGGTGTTGCCGGACGATCTCGCGCCGGGCGTGCAACACCTTCTGAGGGTTTTCGAAGTCGAAATCGTTCAGGGCAACGACGCCGGAGTGGAGGTGCTTCTCGATGGACCACTCGTGGATGTGCTCGATGTCGGTCGAGGCCTGCCGAGGCGGGCGGTACGAGATCGAGGCGTAGCCGGGGAAGGGCTTGTGTGCGCTGGGCGCGTCGCACAGCACGAGGGTGTGCTTGCCGTTGCTGTGCTCGAAGAAGTAGTAGATGCCCTCCTGCTCCATCAGGCGGCTGACGAAGTTGAAGTCGGTCTCGCGGTACTGGACGCAGTACTCCCACTGGCGGTAGCTGCCGGTCAGCCGGTCGTCAATGTCGGTGACGCCGTGGTCCTTCATCACCTCCTTGATGATGTCGGGGACCTTCTTCTCCTGGAAGATCCGGCAGTCCGAGGTCCGGGTAAGGAGCCAGAGGGTGGGAACGACGGTGGCCTCGTACTGGGCCAGGCGCCCGATGCGGCGACGCTGGGCAAAGCCGCAGACGAGCCCATTGAAGTAACGCGTGCCGCCGTGGACCGTCTCCAGCCGCACGGTTACGTTCTGGCCCACCATGGCGTTGAAGTCAACGGCGTGGTCCTCGCTGAGCAGGTCGAGGGACATGGTGAACGGCCGGCCGAGCTGCTCGGTGATCGAGAAGCTTTGCAGCAGCAGCACATCGTCCCCCAGCGGCGTGCCGACGGCCATCGCTCGGTGTTGCTGGGTTCGGGGCATCAGCAGTACCTCCTGTCCACGTTCGTATCGGCGGTCCCCCGGCGATCGACGCCGGTGGGCCGGCCCCGTGTCCCGAAGCTACAGGGGGCTGTCGTAGATAGGATCGCGCTCGTACAACGGCTTCCCCTTGACCTTCCAAGTGTAGATGAGGTACTGGACGTACGGCTCGGTGTCCTTCTTCGGATCCCAGGGGTTGTACTTCGTGTTCAGGGCGTAGTGGCCCTCGAAGAGCAGGATCGTGAAGCCGAAGGTGGTGCAACTGGTGACCGCCTCGGCGATCTTGACGTGGGGGAAGGCCCACTTGATGGGGTCCGTCACGTCGAGGGGGATCTTCAGCCCCAGTGTCTCAGCGATCTTTTCGATCACTTTCTTGGCGATGTCCTGCCCGTACTTGTTGAGCAGGTACTTGCGGACGTCGTCCATGTGCTGCTGGCTGACGTTCGTGCTCTGCGCGCCCATGGCAGTTCCCTCGTCTGGCGCTCAGCGCCCTCAGGTGAAGTCGTAACTGAACTCCCCGTCCTCCACCCCCACGTGGACCTTGGCGATCTCGCCGCCCTCGATGACCGTGGTGAGGTACGTCTCGCTGATCGACGGCAGCAGGGTGTGGGTGAGGATGGCATCGACCATGCGGGCGCCGCTTTCGACCTCCGTGCACCGGCTTGCGATGAGATCGACCAGCTCGTCGTCGTAGGTGAAGGGGATGCCCTGGTTCTCGGCCAGCCGCTTCGCGATGCGGCTGAGCTGAAGCTTGATGATCAGGCGGATCACCTCGTCGGTGAGCGGGTAGAAGGGCACGACGACCAGCCGCCCGAGGAGCGCCGCGGGGAAGGTCTTGAGCAGCGGCTCGCGCAGGGCCTGGGCGATGCCAGCGGGGTCGGGCATCAGCTCGGGGTCCTTGCAGAGATTCATGATCAGGTCGGTGCCGACGTTGGAGGTGAGCAGGATGATGGTGTTCTTGAAATCGATGTAGCGGCCCTCGCCGTCCTCCATCCAGCCTTTGTCGAAGACCTGGAAGAAGATCTCGTGGACGTCGGGGTGGGCCTTCTCGACCTCGTCGAGGAGCACGATGCTGTAGGGCCGCCGACGGACGGCCTCGGTGAGGATCCCGCCCTCGCCGTAGCCGACGTAGCCGGGCGGGGCACCCTTGAGGGTGGAGACGGTGTGGGCCTCCTGGAACTCGGACATGTTGATGGTGATGACGTTGTCCTCGCCGCCGTAGAGGGCCTCGGCGAGGGCGAGGGCCGTCTCGGTCTTGCCGACGCCGCTGGGCCCGACGAAGAGGAAGACGCCGATGGGGCGCTTGGGGTCGTCGAGGCCGGCCCGCGAGGTCTGGATGCGCTTGGCCACGGCGTCGAGGGCATGGCGCTGGCCGATGACCCGCTGCTCCATCGTGTCTGCGAGCACCAGGACGGCCTGCATCTCGTCCTTCACCATCCGGCCGAGGGGGATGCCCGTCCAGTCGCTGACGACGGCGGCGACGGCGTTCTCGTCCACGCTCGGCAGGATGAGTGGGGCGTCGCCCTGGAGCTTGGCGAGGTCGGCCTGGAGCTTCTTGAGCTTCTTGAAGAGTTTCTCGCGCTCGCCGTCGCTCAGCGGCTCCTCCTGGGCGGTCTCCTCCTCGGCTGCGGCCTCGTCGGCGCGCTTTTCGAGGTCGGAGCCCGTGCCCTCGACGGTGCCGACGGCGCCGCGGAGCCTGGCGCGGAGCTCGAGGATCTTGATGACGAGGGCCTTCTCCCTCTCCCAGCGCTCGGTGAGCTCGGCGAGGCGGGCCTGCTCGGCGGTGAGGGCCTCCGCGATCTCAGCGAGGCGCTCGGGGTGCTCGACGCCGACGGCGGCCTCGCGCTCGAGGATGCCCTGCTCGACCTCGAGGGCCTCGATCCGCCGCTGGGTATCCTCCACCTCGGGCGGGGTGGCGTGCTGGCTCACGGCCACCCGGGCGCAGGCCGTGTCGAGCAGGCTCACGCTCTTGTCGGGGAGCTGGCGGGCCGGGATGTAGCGGTGGGACAGGCGGACCGAGGCCTCGAGCCCCTCGTCGAGCACCTGGACCCTGTGGTGCCTTTCGAGCGAGGAGGCGATCTTGCGCATCATCAGGATCGCCTTCTCCTCGGTCGGCTCGTCCACCTTGACCACCTGGAAGCGGCGGGTCAGCGCGGGGTCCTTCTCGATGTGCTTCTTGTACTCGGCCCACGTGGTGGCGGCGATGGTGCGCAGGGTGCCGCGCGCGAGGGCCGGCTTGAGCAGGTTGGCCGCGTCGCCCGTCCCCGCTGCGCCGCCCGCGCCCATCAGGGTGTGGGCCTCGTCGATGAAGAGGATGATGGGCTTGGGCGAGCCCTGCACCTCCTCGATGACCTGGCGGAGGCGGTTCTCAAACTCGCCCTTCATGGACGCGCCGGCCTGGAGTCGCGCGAGGTCGAGCGTGCGGAGGGTGACGTCGCGGAGCATGGGGGGCACGTCGCCGCGGACGATCCGCTGGGCGAAGCCCTCGACGACGGCGGTCTTCCCCACCCCCGCCTCGCCGGTGAGGATCGGGTTGTTCTGCCGCCGCCGCATCAGGATATCGACGATCTGGCGGATCTCGGCGTCGCGGCCGACGATGGGGTCCATGTCGCCCGTTCGCGCCTCCTCGGTCAGGTCGGTGGAGTAGGCGGCCAGGGCCTCCTGCTTGCCCATCGCAGCGGGGGCCATGGCGCCCGCCGCCTCTCCTGGGGCGGCGCCGGCGGCAGGTGCCGCCCCCTCGCGGGCCGCCAGGGCATCCTCGGGCGAGCCGCCCACGATGGTGGCAAGCGAGTCGGTCAGCTCCTCGGGCTTGATCTTCTCGAACTCGCCGGAAATACCCAGGAGCACCTTGCGGAGGAACTTCGCCCGCACCGCCGCGACCATCAGGTGCCCCGTCCGCACCGACCATTCGCCGAACTGAAGGCTGGCGTAAAGCCAGCCCTGCTCCACCAGATCGCCCAGGTCGTCCGAGAACCCCCGCAGACTCGTGGCGCCGGCGGGGAGCTGGTCCAGCGCGGTGGTGATGTCCGCCACGAGGCGCGCCGCGTCGAGCCCGAAGTGCCGCACGATGCGATGCACGTCGGAGTCCTGGCCCTTGAGCAACTGATGGAGCCAGTGGACGACCTCGACCTGCTGGTTGCCCCGCAGCTTGCAGAAGGTCGTCGCCCCCTCCATCGACTTGTACGCGAGGCTGTTGAGCTTCCCGAAGAGCTTTGCCGGCGTCACCTGAATCACGATTCGCTCCCTCTCAGGGGTTGGTGCCTCGCCACCGAGGCGTACCGTTACGCGTCACGCAGTCTCGGTCACACCTCCAGTGGCCGCAGCACGAGGTCGGCGGCGTGGTCGTCCTTGGGCTGGCTGATCAGCCAGGTGGTCCAGCCGAGCTGGCCG
>CAZDNN010000153.1:0-1051 GCA_964506385.1 uncultured Planctomycetota bacterium | reverse complement strand
GGTCCCCATCTGGGTCTGGGGCACGTCGTCTTTGTGGAGGATGAGCTGGAGGTCGCAGGTCAGCTCCTCGCCGATGTAGTTGCGCACCCAGTCGGCGAGCCGACGCAAGCTGTCGCCGGTGGGCAGCATCCGCAGGTAGTCGGGCAGGCGCATGGGGCCGAAGATGATGCGGAACTTCTGCTGGACGTCCCAGATCCGCGAGCCACAGATCACGGTCCGGCCCAGGAGGCCCGTCCGGCGGGTCTCCCCGAGGCGGCACTGGCACTCCGGCGGCACGTCGAGCCACTGGCCGAAGAACTCGATGATGCGGCAAGCGATCTTGAAGTAGTCTTCGAGGATGGCCCTCAGGCCCTCGGCGTGGCGGGTCTGGCAGGCGAGGCGGCCTGAGTAGTGCAGCTTGGCCACGTCGGGCACCGAGTCGCGCCGCCGCAGCGACGGCATGCCGATGCCGAAAAGGCTGCCGATGTAGACGGCAAAGCGATCCTCGTCGCCGCGCTCGAACTGCACGGCCTGCTGGTTCGCCGCCCAGGCGCGGTAGAAGAGACTCACCATCCTGTGGTTGAACACGTCGCAGAAGCGCGCCAGCGTCCTGTCGCTGTCCATCTGCCGCTGTCGAGCGTACTCGGTGAAGTGCAGCGGCATGGGCCCGTTGGGACCGAGCAGGCCCATGAACGTGACGAACAGGCGCGGCGGCGCGCCCCGCTCGCCCAGCTCGAGCTTCTCGAGCGTGGCCGGCGGGAAGCGCAGCGACGGCTCCTGGCTGAAGCGGATGGCATCCTGGGCCGGCCGGCGCGAGAACCCCGTGCTCGGCAGGTCGCTCCGGGCGTTTTCGAGTCGACGGACGGCCTGGAAGAAGTTGTAGCCGAAGGGTCTCTCGTGCAGGCGCGCGAGCAGCTCGTCGGCCGCGGCGCCAGGGTCGCCGCTGCTCGAAGGCGTCGGGCTGTCGGCTGCCGGCGTGCTCATCGTGCGACCTCGTCAACGCTATTCTGGGGCCAGGCCTTACGGGATCGATCCGCCTTCGCGAGGCGACGTAGCCGCTTCGGCGGAGTCG
>CAZDNN010000152.1:0-11924 GCA_964506385.1 uncultured Planctomycetota bacterium | reverse complement strand
GCTGAAGACGCAGTTCGCAGAAACGGTGCGGTTGCGGCCCAGTGCGTACCCTCTTTCTCTGGCAGCGTACCAGGGTGGCACTTGGCTGAAGTGTTACGGGCGCCGATGATCTTCTCGGTCAGGTCCTTCTCCGGATAGTCCCTGTCTCTAGATCCCATTCCTCCTCATCCTCTCTGCCCTTCTTCCTCTGTGCCCTCTGTGTCTCTGTGGTGAGTACTCATGCCCGCTTCGCGGTGCCTGACGAGACACGCGACCGTGTGTCCTGGCTGCGTCTCCAGCAGCGGCGGCGGACCGCCCTGGTCGCACTCGCCAGGGATTGCTTCCTCGCAGCGCGGGTGGAAGGGGCAGCCCCCGATGCGCTGGAATGGGTCGGGCACAGAACCGGTGATGACCTTGAGGCGCGCCTTGCGCGCGGTCTCGCGGCCTGGGATCGACTGGAGGAGGGCGCGGGTGTAGGGATGCTGGGGCGTGCCGAAGACGGCCTCGGTGGCGGCCTGCTCGACGATGCGGCCGAGGTACATGACGGCGACCTCGTCGGCCATCTCGGCGACCACGCCCAGGTCATGGGTGATGAGGAGGATGGACATGCCGAGGTCGGCCTGGAGGTCGCGCATGAGCTCGAGGATCTGTGCCTGGATGGTCACGTCGAGCGCGGTCGTCGGCTCGTCGGCGATGAGCAGGGCAGGGCGGCACGAGAGGGCCATGGCGATCATCGCCCGCTGGCGCATCCCGCCGCTCAGCTCGTGGGGATACTGGCCGTAGCGCCGCTTCGCATCAGGGATGCCGACGCGGGCGAGCATGTCACGGGCACGGTCGCGGGCGGCGGCGCCCCGCAGGTCGGTGTGGAGCCGCACGGCTTCGGCGATCTGGCTGCCCACGGTGTGGACGGGGCTGAGCGAGGTCATCGGCTCCTGGAAGATCATGGCGATCTCCCTGCCCCGCACCTGCCGGATGGCGCTTCCCTCATCGGGCAGGTCGGTGAGCACGATCTGCTTGCCGTCGCGATGCAGGACGATCTCGCCCTCGACGATGCGGCCCGGCCGCTCGACCAGCCGCAGGATGGAGAACGCCGTCACGCTCTTCCCGCAGCCGCTCTCGCCCACCAGCCCCACCGTCTTCCCGCGTGGGATATCCAGGTTCACGCCGTCCACGGCATGCACCGTCCCCTCGTCGAGGAAGAAGCGGGTCTTGAGCCCGCGTATGGTCAGGAGTGGTTGCTGCGCGTCGGCCATGTCATCTCGCGTAGGGATCGGCGGCGTCGCGGAGGCCGTCGCCGACGAAGTTGAAGGACAGCACGGTGAGGATGACGAAGATCACGGGTGTGAGCAGCCAGGGATGGAGGGCTACGGCCTGGACGTTCTGCGCCTCCTTGAGCAGCACGCCCCAGCTCGTGATGGGCGGCCGCAGGCCGAGGCCGAGGAAGCTGAGCGCCGTCTCGCCCAGGATCATCCCAGGCACTGCCAGCGTGATGCTCACGATGATGTGGCTCATGAACGACGGTAGCAGGTGCCGCCACAGGATCCGCCAGCGGCTCGCGCCGCACAGCAGCGCCGCCGTCGCGAAGTCCTCCTCCCGCAGCGACAGGATCTTGCCGCGCACCTGCCGCGCCAGCCCCGTCCAGCCGATGAACGACAGGACGAGGGTGATGCCGAGGTAGATCTGGAGCGGCGACCACGTGGCGGGCAGCGCCGCGGAGAGCGCCATCCAGAGCGGGATGCTCGGGAAGGACCGCAGGATCTCGATGAGCCGCTGGATCAGGTTGTCCACCCAGCCCCCCACATAGCCCGAGATGCCGCCGATGATCAGCCCCAGGACGAAGCTCATGCTGACGCCGATGAGCCCGATGGTCAGCGAGATCCGCGCACCGTAGAGGATGCACGAGAGCATGTCGCGGCCCAGCCCGTCCGTGCCCAGCAGGAAGCACGTCCCGCCCTCGCCGACGCCGAACAGATGGAGATCCGTCTCGAACAGCCCCCAGAACTCATAGGGCGTGCCGCGGACGAACAGGCGGATCGGGTAGCAGGTCGAGCGGTCCTCGACGTAGACCTTTCGCAGGCTCGCCGGGTGCCGCTGGCTCTCGAGCCGATAGACGAAGGGCCAGAGGTGGACCCCGTCGTCGGCGACGAGGCGGAGACGCTGCGGCGGGGCGTAGGCACGGGGGACGTCGCGGTGCTCGAGGCTGTAGGGGGCGAGGAACTCGCAGAAGGCGGCGATGGCGTAGAGGAACAGCACGACCACGCCCGCGGCCACGGCGAGCTTGTGCTTGCGGAACTTCCACCACATGAGCTGCCACTGCGAGGCCGTGTAGACCTCGGCGGCCGGCGCCTCGACGCCCGCGGGGCCTGCGGCGGCGGGCGCCGGCGCGTCCTCGAGGTGTTCTTCGAACTCGACGGCCATCGGTCAGGGCTCCCGCTTCTCGTAGCGGATGCGCGGGTCGAGCCACAGCAGCAGCAGGTCGGAGATCAGCGTGCCGACCACGGTGAGGAAGCTCAGCATCATCACCATCGAGCCGGCGAGGTACATGTCCTGGTTCATCAGCGCCCGCAACAGCAGCGGGCCGGTCGTCGGCAGGCCGAGGACGAAGGCGGTGATGGTCGCGCCCGACACGATGCCGGGCAGCACCCAGCCGACCGTGCTGATGAGCGGATTGAGGGCGACGCGGACGGGATACTTGAGGATCAGCTTCCAGCGGGGCAGGCCCTTCGCTCGCGCAGTCATCACGTACTGCTTGCGCAGCTCGTCCAGCAGGTTCCCGCGCATCACCCGGATCAGGCCCGCCGTGCCCGCCGTGCCGATGACGATGACCGGGATCCACAGGTGGGCGAACAGATCGACCACCCTGCCCACCGACCACGCCGCATTCTGATACTCCGGCGAGAACAGGCCGCCCGCGCTTACGCCGAACACCGTGTAGCCGATGTACATGAAGATGAGCGCAAGCAGGAAGTTCGGCGTCGCCAGGCCGATGAAGCCGAGGAGCGTGAAGCCGTAGTCGCCCCACGAGTACTGCTTCACCGCCGAGTAGATCCCGATGGGCACGGCGATGGACCAGGTGAACAGCAGCGTGACGAGCGAGATGATGGTCGTCAGCAGGATGCGCTCGCCGATGAGCTTCGAGACCGGCTGCTCCCACTCGAGCGACATCCCCATATCGGGCCACTTGAGCTTCGGCCACCCGCCCAGGCGGCTGTAGGAGTAGGAGAACTCGTCGGCCACGACCAGACCCGGCTGGCTGGCACCGCGCAGCGACCGTGTCGCTGCCTCCCACGTCGTCCCGATGCGCAGATCGTCGAACGATGCTGTCCCCTCGCCAGTGCACGAGAGGATGGCGACGGCCGGGCTGGGAAGATCGACGGGGGACGCGGGGGTGACGATGGCCGATTCATCGGCCTGCTCGGGTCCGTCAGGGTCCGCCCAGAGGGTCATTCTGGTGACCCTGCCGGAGGCATCAAGCTCCAGCTTGGCCACGAGCAGGTGCGCCTTCTCGCCGATGCTGCCCCACTGCTTGCGCTCGGGGCCACAGACCGCCTCGAACTGCCCCTCGACGAGCCCGATGGCCATCCAGTGGACCTCGCCCACCGGGTCAGGCGGTGCGAGGCCGCATCGTGCTGCACCCTCGCGTCCATGGCCCTGCCAGCCGACCTTGACGGAGAAGTAGAGGACGCCGGCCTCCTGGGGCCGCTGCCACTCGAACTCGCGCTCCGCCCGCCCGCCGCCGTCGAGCAGCACCGCCTTGCCGCGCACCGTGCCCTCGCCGTGCCAGGCCGAGGCCCAGCGGCCCGCCTCCTTGCCGCTGGCGCCAAGGTTCCGGCCGTCGAGCGGGCCGTAGCGGAGCACGTCGAAGCCGATGGGCGACAGGCCGTTGAGCCAGCGCACGTAGCGCAGGAGAAAGGGCTGGTCGAGGTCGTAGCGCTTGCGCAGCGCCTCGATCTCCTCCGGCTCAACCGTCTCCCCCATCTCCTGGAGCGTCGTGATGTAGCTCGTCAGGTAGTCGCCCGGCGGGAGCTGGATGATGCTGAAGGAGATGAACGAGATGATGAGCAGGGTGGGGATCATCCAGAGGAGGCGGCGCACGATGAGGGCGAACATCGCTCAACTCCTTCCTCTGGCAAGCCAGGGAAGGCCAGGAGAAAAGGCCAGGTCGGGCATACCGAAGCCAATCCATGATTGGCTTCCCGGCCTCAGGGCAGCCAACCGAGGCGCCAGGGGGGCTGCGCCTCGGCACCTCGGCCTCGATACGGGACAGGTAACTTGTCCGACCTGGCCTTTTCTCCGAACGGTCGTTGCCGGTGACGAGCGCGAGCGTGGCTGCCGACCGGGCCGTGACATCACGGGGTGGCCCCCTCCTCGATCGCGTAGCACTCCGGCGCCGTGTTCCCAGGCGTGCGGAAAACCCAGCCAGCGAGGGCGACCTCGGGCACGTTGCGGAACGAGTTGTGGACGACGAAGATCGACGGCACTTGCCCGAGCGTGCCGATGACCCACAGATTCTTGCGGTTCAGCTCGATGATCTGCTTGAAGAGGCGGACGTGCTCGTCGGCGTCGGGGGTGCGGAGGATCTGCTTGTAGAGCTCGATGGCCTGGCGCAGGTCGCCCGTCGGCTCCTCGCCCGCCTCGCCGTCGGAGGTGAACCAGCGGGAGTAGCCGATGGCCCAGATCGACTCCTGCGAGTAGGGCAGGAACCAGCGCGGGTCCATGATCGGCAGCACCTCGTCCGCCGCGCCCCACGTCCCCACGTCGTGGAGCAGCGCGCTCTTGCGCATGTAGAAGAGCTGGCGGGCCTCCAGCTTCATCTCCGTCTTCACCCCCACCTGCGTCCAGTCGCGTGCCACCAGCTCGAAGAGCCGCGTGTTGACGAACACGTCGGGCACCTCGATCCGGATGCTCAGCGGCTGCCCGTCGGGGCGCAGGCGGACGCCGTCGCGGTTGCGCTTGTCGAGGCCGATGCTGTCGAGCAGGCGGTTGGCCTTCTCGGGGTCGTACTCGATGTATGCCTTCTCGTACTCGGCGACGTAGTAGGGCGACGCCGCGGGCGGGCAGACCTGCCGCGGGACCGCCACGCCGAAGAAGGCGATCTCGTTGAGCGCCTCGCGGTCCAGCGCGTGGGACAGGGCGATGCGGAACTCCCGCCTGCCGAAGATCTCCCTGAGCACGGGGTCCTTGTGGTTGAGGTTGATCGCCAGGATGTTCTCGCCGCCGCCGCTGTTGATCCAGTGATAGAGGCGGTAGTTGCCCGCCTCGCGGTGCTCCATGAAGAGCGGGTAGTTCTGGATGGCGAGGTGGCGGCCCTGCATGCCCACCTCGCCGTTCATCGCCTTCAGGTTGATCGTCTCGTTGTCGTAGATGTCGAAGCGCACGCGGTCGATGTAGGGGAGCTGGTTCCCGTCGGGATCGACCTTCCAGTAGTAAGGATTGCGCTCGAACATGATGGGCTGCGCCGGCGGCGGGGACTTCACGGTCCAGGCCCACAGGCGGGGCAGGTCGGGGTTGCTCCAGCGGGTCTCGTCGCCGAAGAGCTGGTACCAGAAGTCGAAGCGCCGCTCCTTCGCCTTTTCCTCGAGCTCGCCCTTGTCGGCGTAGCGGGGATGGAACTGCCTGAGGTAGTGGGCGGGGTAGCGGACGGGGATGTAGCCGAAGCCGGCGGCCATCGTCTGGAGGAAGATGCCGTGGGGCTCCTTGAAGCGGAAGCGGATGGTGTGGTCGTCGAGCTTCTCGAGAAGGACGAGCTCGCCGCCTCGCTTGAGGTCGCGCGGGACGACGGGCGTGAGCTCCTTGTTCTTGATCACGTCCTCGTACCAGAAGACGACGTCGTCGGCGGTGAAGGGCTGGCCGTCGGACCATCGGACGCCGCGGCGGAGCCAGAAGGTATAGGTGCGGCCGCCGTCGCCGATGGCCCACTTCACGGCGAGGTTGGGCAGGATCTCGCGGCCCATCGGGTCCCAACGGACCAGGCCCTCGTAGGCGAGGCGCGCCTCGAAGACGCCCACGTCGGGAGCGCTCTTGCCCAGCCGCATCCAGGTGCCGCCGTACGGGCCGTTCTGCTCGGGCGGCACGATGACCAGAGGATTCTCGGGCAGGCGCTCGGCCACAGGCGGCAGCGTGCCGGCCTCGACGCGCGCCGCGAGCATGGGCGCCTCACGGAATGCGCGGCCGCGCTCCGCAGGCCACTCCGCCACCTTGTGGACGGCCTTGGCCTCCGTAGGGTGCCGCTCGGGCGCCTCGATGCCCTCCAGTGAGGCGAGCGGCACACGCCCCGCGCCCGACAGTGCCCACGTGGCGCGCGACAGCGCCTCCACCAGCAGGACCAGGCCCAGTCCCGCCAGGGCGAACGCCGCAACGACGCGCAGCACACGCTTCATAGGCACGCTCAGAGGAGTTGGCTCGGTCGCCTCTCGCGTCGCCGATCATCCTGATATCCCAGCCGGTGTCAAGCGGCAAAGGCATGCTCCCCGCGGCCATGTGTCGCGCTTGACCTGGTGGGCCGTTGGCGTCATGCTGTGGAGGCGAACCCGCGCGGGTTCCAGCCGCAGACGGCGAATAGGAGAAGGCCATGGCACGGCATTGGATCTCGGTCGCGCTCACCGTTGCGGCTTGTCTGCTGGCGGGCAGCATGGCGGCCGGCGAGGCGGCAGGCGACGACGACGGCTTCGTGACGCTCTTCAATGGCAAGGACCTGACGGGCTGGGTGACGACGGGCAACTGGCTGCCCGAGGACGACGGCGTGCTGGCCATCAAGCCGCGCCAGGGCGAGCGGGGCTGGCAACGCTACGATGCCTACCTGTGGGCGGAGAAGCAGTACGGCGACTTCGTCCTCGACCTCGAGTTCAAGATTCCCAAGGGCGGCAACAGCGGGGTCTTCGTGCGGGTCAAGGACAAGAAGAACCCAGTGAACACGGGGATCGAGGTGCAGATCAGCGACTGCCACGGCAAGAAGAAGGTGGGTGCCCACGACTGCGGCGGCGTCATCGGCACGGTCGGCCCGACGAAGAACATGGCGAAGCCGGCAGGGGAGTGGAACCGCATGATCATCACCTGCCGCGGCAAGCAGCTACAGGTCGTCTTCAACGGCGAGCAGGTGGTGGACGTGGACCTCTCGAAGACGAGCCGCAAGAACCGCCCGCTCGTCGGCTACATCGGGCTCCAGGACCACGGCAAGCCGCTCTGGTTCCGCAACATCCGCATCAAGGTGCTCGAGGGCGAGGCCGGGAAGTAGGTTCGCGCCAGGCCACCGCCCCGGGCATCGGGACGAGTGGGACGGGGGTCACGGGTCGAGGGCGTGTTGCCCAAATCGGGAGTTTCCTGGAGCTGCGGTGGATTTTGGTATTGACGGCGACTCCTGTGTCTGGTAGGTAGGGGGTATCCCCTTCGTCCCTTCCCTGTCGCCGGAGTGTCTTCCCGTCATGATGGGCAAGCAACAGACCCAAGCTTCGTTGTTCGTGCCCGGGTTCGACCTCGGGAGCCGCATCCCCCCAGACCACCCGCTCCGCGCCATCCAGGCGCACGTGGACTTCTCGTTCGTGCGCAAGGAGGTGGCGCATCTCTACGGCTACAACGGCAACGTGTCGGTGGACCCCGAGGTGGTCCTGAAGATGATGTTCCTGCTCTTCTACTACGATATCAAGAGCGAACGCGAGTTGATGCGCGTGATCCAGTATCGCCTCGACTTCCAGTGGTTCCTGGGCTACACGCTCGACGACACGATCCCGGACCACAGTGTGCTGAGCAAAGCCCGCAGGCGATGGGGCCCGACGGTGTTCGAGAGCCTGTTCGTGCGCACGGTGGCGCAGTGCGTGGGGGCGGGCCTGGTCGATGGCACGAAGGTGCATCTCGACGGGAGCCTGGTGGATGCCGATGCGTCGAACGCCTCGGTGCTCAAGGGCCCGCCCGCGGTGGTCGACCCCTTCCGCCGCGTCTACATCGACCAGGAGGCGAAGCTCTCCGACCTCGTCGAGAGCACGCCCGATGAGCCAAGCGACGGCGATGCCGCGGATGCTGAGGACGAGGCGTGGCCGCCGGCCGCGCTGACCGACGAGGGTGCACAGGACGCCCCGGAACGCTACGAGCGCGTGAATAAGGGCCTGTTGAGCACCACCGACCCGGATGCTACGGTGGTGCGCAAAGGCCAGCAGAAGCCACACCTGCGCTACAAGAACCACCGTGCGGTGGACGATGCCTGCGGCGTCATCACCGCAACGATCACCACGAGCGGGGACGGCAAAGAGAACGGCCAGATGATACCGCTGGTCGACCAGCACGAGCACAACACCGGGATGAAGGTCGAGACCGCCGTCGCCGACTCCCAGTACGGCACGGTCGAGAACTTCCGCGCCTGCGGGCAGCGGGGCATCCGCCCCCACATGGCCGACCTCGCCACTGCCCAGAAGGGCACAGGGCGCCGCAAGGGCATCTTCGACGAGAGCCGCTTCATCTACGACCCGGCCACCGACACGTACCGCTGCCCGGCAGGCCAGACCCTAAAACGCCGTCGCCATAGAAAGGCCCGGCGGGCCTACGAGTACACGGCGGGCCCGAAGGTCTGCGGAGCCTGCCGATTGCGGTCGCAGTGCACCCGTGCGAAGAGGGCAGCCCGCACCCTCAAACGCCACGAAGACCAGGACGCGATCGACGCCGCGCGAGCCGAGTCGGCGAGTGCCGCGGCGAAGCGGGACCGTCGGCGGCGCAAGCACCTGATGGAGGGCAGCTTCGCCGACGCCGCGAACAACCACGGCTTCAAGCGATCGCGATGGCGACGCCTGTGGAGGCAACAGATCCAGGACTACCTCATCGCGGCAGTCCAGAACATCCGGATCCTACTTCGGCACGGGCGGCTGCGCGAGTCGGGCACACAAGTGCGCGCTGGTGGCTTCACCGCCGCTGCTCGTCACAGCGTTTTGACGTTCTGGCGGGCGTTGTGGGCGGTTGTGCGGGCTGTCGGGGCCGCCGTGGCCCCCGGATGGGTCATCGACCCGACTCCGGGCTGCTGAAGCCGCCGGTCCCCATCGAGCACCCGGCGTCGCCGGTCCCGCCTGCTCCGCGCCTCAACCCCATTCGGGCAACACGCCCTTGATTAGTGATTAGTGGCCTCATCCCCCTATCAGGCCGCGGGCTGTGGGCATCATCATGATGATCTGGCTGCACGAATCACTAATCAAGACCTGACCCCATTCTCTCCGTTCGCGCCTGTGAAACCTGACCGCCTCTATTCGCCAGCCGCGGACCATTGTAGCCCTCGCCCCCCCCCGCACGCAAGCGTTTTTTTGGCCAGGCCCTCGAACGCGGTCGCCTCAAGTTCAGGGGATGCGGGTGATGCGGCCGCGCCTGTCGCAGCCCTGGCGCGCGGCGGCCCCCCGGTCTGAGTTCGGTTTCGCGGACCAGAAACCGGCCTGCACGTCCCCATTGACCAACGCCTCGCCCCTGCCCTTGCGGACACAGGCGCATGGCTGGGGCCGGTGCGACTCGCTAAGCCTTCATCGTACGTCTCTCTCATCCGCAACTCCTTGCCAGTTGACTGGCGCTTACCGCCTCTTGCTGTGCCAAGCCGGTGACCCTGGTGAAGGGCCAACCGGGCGTGCGCCTGAGGCTGTAGGTCGAGTTCCTGGACGGCAGGAGACATCTTCCGGTCGTCCACCTCAAGCGTGCCGCATAGGAGACCGAAAGCACCGCCGCAACCCTGGCTGCCACCCAAGCGAGAAACGCCCGGACTCTGTCCCGACTGGCCGGAAGCGGGCGTGTGCCGCACGGACCCACCCTCCAGCCACGACTCAGAGCCACGAAGCCTTCGATTCATCGGCGTCCTACTCATTCCGGCTCGCCTTCAGACTCGGTGGACCAGGACAGCCTCATTGACCTCCGATGAATTTTCGGATAGTACGCCCGCAAAAGGTCCTTCTGGCGCGACTCCCGTCTAAGGCACGGCGCCCGGTAACCCCGCCGGCCCCCCGGCGCCCGCGTCGTTGCCCCAGAAACCGGCTTTCCGCAACAGAAACTTGTTAGGGACCCCATTTCCCCAGTCGCGTGGCGGGATGATCCGCGCCCAGTTGCCTGCCTCCGTGTCAACTACCCATAGCGACCGGCCGTGCTTGGCTACGACTGCCAGACGCCGGTCGTCGAGCCATTCACAACGCGTTTCTGCGACATGCTCACCTTTGTCATCGCAAACCAGTACAGCAGCAGGCAGCCTGATACAACGCCTCCTTTGACGCTCGCCGAGGGCGATCACGACAACAGCATCCCCCGCCAAGTAGGCCATGAAGGTCCGACTCGGAGACAGACTGGGTTCACCGATAGGCTCAGATTCGTGGATCACCTCCGTTGCCGTGCCTCTCAGAATGTCTAGGAGTAGAAGCTGCCGGTGGTAGCCATCAGTACGACTGGTAGCCAGAGTGAAGTCTGGCCCAAGGACGAGGATCTGTCCCGTTTCAGGTCCCCGAAAAGGGATGCCGAAACCCTTCTTCTCAAGGACCTTTCTGATCTCGGGCTGATGGACGGAAACGCTCCAGAGGCCCTCCAGTACGGACGAACCAGACCTTCCGTCCCTTCGGCGGAACACGAGATACTCACCGCCGCCGTCCCACGACCATGCGTCGGGATGGACATCTCCAGTGTTGGTGAGGCGTCGGCAATGACCGCTCGCATCCAGTACAAAAAGGTCAACTGCTCCTTTCCGAAGGTCGCGGATAGCACATGCCAGCCTTTCCCTCGAGGGTGACAACTGGGGAAGCCCCGGGAATCCGCGCGGTAGCTGGCATAAGGCTTGCCCGGCCGGCCTGAGTTCCTCTCCGAAGACGGTCACGATTGCTCTACCGTTGCTTGTCCTCGCGTGGACGGCCACCAGGCTCGGCAAGCTCCCTACATAGCCGACCCAGATGGTATCGGGGGGAACGCCTAGGGATTCCACGCGGCCGGAGCGCATATCGTACTGCCAGAACGACGAGCGCAGGCTCCCGACGGTGCGGACGGCCTGAAACAGCAGCCGGCAATCGGGAGCGTGTCCGTCAAGAAGGCGATGTATACGGACAGAGCCGCGAGTCAGTCCGACATAAAGGTCGTTTTCTGATTCTCGCGCTTCGGGGGCCTTGTCGCAACTGCAAAGCGACACTCCAATGGCAGCGAGCAGTACCACCAAGAACACCTGGTGCGCCCGATCACTGCCGACTGTCATGGGATGCGGAGTTTCCCGCTGAGTTAGGCTGTTTCTCGGACGGAACCTGTCAGTGTCCACCTCGTTGCTCCTGGACCCAGCCAAGCAGCCCGGCCGGATTCTGCTCGCAGACGCTTAGACAGGTCGCGTGGAACTGGGTGCCGATCCACTCGACTTCCATGATCGCGCTGGCCATTTCGTCACAGCACGAATCGCATAGTGTCTTCAGATTGCAGACTGTTTGGCCCCGCCGTTGCTTCGCCAAAGCAACACGGAACTTCGAGCAGGCTGGCCCGTAGGCCGGCTCCGGTGGTGCTGTCTCGGGCCAGTAAGGACCCGGCTGGCCGGGCCACGGTGACTGATAGCCACTACCTAGATACGGCCGTGTGGTACCCCCGTGGGTACTGTCGAGCCAGCCGATCTCATGGAAGTAGTTGTGAAGCGACGATGACGTTGCATGGCTTCCTTCGGGATCAACCAGCACGAGTGGTCGCTCGGGAACGTAGGGATAGCAGTTGGGCTCTGCCCGTTGCCATCCCTGAGGGACGGCTCCCTGATCTGTGGCCCGCGGGCTTAGTACCCGCAGCGAGCACATCAAGTCCGTGAGGTCGACCCATGCATGTGTCCGGGCATAGCGGATCCGTTTCACACGAACAGGAACAAGCAACTGACGGCAGAAGTGCATGAGCGTCTCTCTGCTCACAAACCTACCGGTGGCGGCATCGTGCGCCCTCGTCGGGCTGAGTCGGAGGGTTGGGAGGTCGGGGAGTTGGAGGTAGGTGGC
>CAZDNN010000151.1:0-11925 GCA_964506385.1 uncultured Planctomycetota bacterium | reverse complement strand
CTTCGAGGCCGAGGCCGAGACCGACGGCGACCGCCTCGTCCTCACCGTCCGCGCCGCCGACGGCGAGCGCTTCCACATCGGCCTCGACCTCGCTGCCCGCATCATGCCACCCCGCGGCGACGCCATTGGCATCCCACTGCTCCAGGTCGCCCCCGGTGAGTACCGCGGCGAGGCGGATGCCCCAGTCGAAGGCATCTACGCCATCACCGTCGCCGAGCGGGACGCGCCCTGCCTCGCCATCGGCTACGCCCGCAACTACGCCCGTGAGTGGGAAGCCTTTGGCATCCACCGCCCCACCCTGGATGCCCTCGCCCGCAACGGCCGCGGCACGGTCCTGCCCGGCCTCGCCTCGCTCCGCACCCTCACACCTGCCACCGCACCCACCGACGCCGACATCGCCTGGCCCTTCGTCCTCGCCGCCCTCCTCCTCTTCCTCGCCTCTGTCGCGCGCAGCGTCCTTGCCACGCGGACCACTCGCCTCTGACACGAGAGCTGCCCCTGAGCGCGGGCCCACCGCTCCCCACTACCCACGGTGCGCCTTCCCGTAGTCGCACATTCGCCGCAATGGGCACTCCCTGCACCTGGGCGCCGTCGGCCGACACAGGGTCCGCCCCAGCTTCAGCAGATTGACATGCAAAGAGAGCGCCTTGCCCTTGGGCACGAGCGGCTTCATGAGACGGAACGTCTTCACCGCGTTCACCGCCTCCGGCACGAGGCCGAGGCGGCGGACGATCCGATGGACGTGGGTGTCCACCGCGAAGCAGTCGCGGCCGCAGGCGAACAGCAGCATCACCGCCACCGTCTTCACCCCCACGCCCTTCAGCGGCAGCAAGAGGGCGAAGACCTCCTCGTCGCTCATCTCCCGCACGCACGCCAGGCTGAGCGTCGAGAACCGCTCCCGCACCCACCCCAGCAGCTCGTGGATCCTGACGCTCTTCTGCCTCGCCAGCCCGCCCGACCGGATCGCCTTCTCGATTTCCTCCGGCCCCGCCTCGAGGGCCTCATCCCACGTTGGGAACGTCTGCCTCAACGCCCGAAACGCCCTGTGCGAGTTCGTGTCGCTCGTGCTCTGGGAAAGGACGGTCTGCACCAGCGAGTCGAGCGGGTCGCGTGCTTCCCGCCGCTCGGGAACGCCGAAGCGTGTCTCCAGCGCCGCCACCACGCGCCTGGCCTTCCGCCTTAGCGCCGCCTGATTCGGCCTGCCTTTCGTCACGCTCTGTCTCCGCCCCAACGTCCGTCCCGCCACCGATCCTAGACACATCGCAGGAACGGGTCAAGCCGCAGCGGTTTCGCGAGCGAGCCGCAGGGAGCCAGTATCCGAAGGCCCACACGGTCTGTGACCGTCCAGTCGGCTGGTTGACTTGGCGGGGGCCTTTTGCTATGATTTTCATCTTCATTCGGCTGGAGAAGCGTGGCCATGGGCCTGATCGTGCAGAAGTACGGCGGCACGTCGGTGAAGGACGCCGAGCGCATCAAGGCGGTGGCGCGGCGCGTGCTGCGGACCCGCAACGCGGGGAATCAGGTGGTGGTGGTGGTCTCCGCGCGGGGCGGGATGACGGACGAGCTGATCACGCTGGCACAGGAGATCACTCCGCGCCCGCCGGAGCGCGAGATGGACATGCTACTGGCCACCGGCGAGCAGCAGACCATCGCCCTCCTGGCAATGGCGCTGGAGTCGATGGGGACGACGGCTGTATCGCTTACAGGCGTGCAGGTCGGCATCCTGACTGACAACGTGCACGGCAAGGCCCGGATCCGCGGGATCAAGCCGGACCGCATCCGCCAGGAGCTTGACGAGGGCCGGATCGTGATCGTCGCCGGCTTCCAGGGGGTGGACGACCACGATAACATCACGACTCTGGGCCGCGGCGGCTCGGATACGACGGCCGTCGCGGTCGCGGTGGCGATCGAGGCGGACATGTGCGAGATCTACACCGACGTGGACGGCGTCTACACGGCGGACCCCCGAATCGTGGCGACCGCTCGGAAGCTCGGGCGGATCAGCCACGACGAGATGCTCGAGATGGCCAGCCTCGGCGCCGGCGTCCTCCAGTCGCGTTCCGTCGAGTTCGCCAAGAAGTACGGCATGCCGCTGTGCGTGCGCTCGAGCTTCGAGGACCTGCCTGGCACGGTCGTGTGCGAGGAGAGCGAGATGGAAGATATGGAAGGCGTCACCATACGCGGCGCCGCCATCAACAAGTCCGAGGCCAAGGTCACGATCATCGGCGTCCCCGACCGTCCCGGCGTAGCCGCCAAGCTCTTCTCCACGCTTGCCGAGCACCACATCAACGTCGACATGATCGTCCAGAACGTCAGCCACGAGCAACACACGGACATGTCGTTCACCGTGGGCCACGCCGACCTGGACAAGGCTCTCGAGGTCTGCCGCAGCATCCTCGACGACATTGGTGCGGAGAGCGTCGAGGGCGATCACAGCATTGCCAAGATCTCGGTGGTCGGCGTGGGCATGCGCTCTCACTTCGGCATCGCGGCCGCAATGTTCCAGGCGCTGGCTGACGCGGGTGTCAACATCCAGATGATCAGCACCTCGGAGATCAAGATCTCCGCCATCGTGCCCGCCGACGACGGCGACAAGGCCCTACAGGCCGTCCACGATGCCTTCAACCTCGGCGAGTGCCCCGACATCGTCGAGGAGATGACGTAGAGCCAACTCTCTCTCCCGCTCGGAGAGAGACGTCCGTACGAAGAGCCGAACGATGAATGCCGGCTTGCGACAACACGACTTCGCCTTCTCCTGGGGCCACTACGCGGTCGGCGTTACCCGCCGCGGCTGCGGGCCCGTGCGCCCCGCGGTCGCGGCCGACGCCTGACCCGACCCGGATTCCGTTCACAACCTGGAGCATTCCGATGGAACTCGATCTGCCGACCCGCTACGATCCGGCCAGCGTCGAGGGACGCTGGTACCAGTACTGGGAGGACAGCGGCTACTTCCAGGCCGACCCCGACCCCGCCCGCAAGCCCTACACCATCGTCATCCCGCCGCCCAACGTCACCGGCGTCCTGACCCTCGGCCACGTGCTCAACAACACCCTCCAGGACGTGCTGATCCGCTGGCGGCGGATGCAGGGCTACAACGCCCTGTGGCAGCCGGGCACCGACCACGCGGGGATCGCGACCCAGAGCGTGGTCGAGCGCATGCTCGACGCCGAGGGCACGGACCGCCACGCGCTGGGCCGCCAGGCCTTCGTCGAGCGCGTCTGGCAGGTCAAGGAGAGGCACCTCGCCATCATCAACCAGCAGCTCCGCCGGCTCGGCGCATCGCTCGACTGGCGGCGCGAGCGCTTCACCATGGACGAGGGGCTCTCCCGCGCCGTGCTCGAGGTCTTCGTGCGCCTCTACGAGCGGGGGCTCGTCTACCGCGACAAGTACATGGTCAACTGGTGCCCCTTCCACCAGACCGCACTCGCCAATGACGAGGTGGACCACCGCACCACCGAGGGCGGCCTCTGGTGGATCCGCTACCCCTACGCCCACGGCGAAGGCGGCGTCACCGTGGCCACCACCCGGCCAGAGACGATGCTCGGCGACACCGCCGTCGCCGTCCACCCCGACGACCCCCGCTACAGGGACGTCATCGGCAAGACCGTGATCCTGCCGCTCATGGACCGCGAGATCCCGATCATCGCCGACGAGTACGTGGACATCGAGTTCGGCACCGGCGCCCTGAAGATCACGCCGGCGCACGACCCGAACGACTTTGCCATCGGCCGCAAGCATGGGCTCGCGGAGCCGTGCGTCATCGCCCCCGACGGCACGATGAGCGAGGAGGCGGGGGCCTACGCCGGCCTCGACCGCTTCGAGTGCCGCAAGCGCGTCGTCGAGGACCTCACCGAGCTCGGCCTGCTCGAGAAGTTCGAGGAGCACGAGCACGAGGTCGGCCACTGCTATCGCTGCGACACCATCGTCGAGCCCTACATCTCCACCCAGTGGTTCGTGCGGATGAAGCCGCTCGCCCAGCGGGCCAGGAGGGTGGCCGAGGACAAGAGCATCCGCTTCTGGCCGCCCCGCTGGGAGACCATGTACTACCACTGGATCGACACGGTGCCCGACTGGCCCATCAGCCGCCAGCTCTGGTGGGGCCACCGCATCCCCGCCTGGTACTGCCAGGGGTGCCCGGACCCGAACATCGACCCGGCCGACCGTCCCGCCGAGCCGCCCTACGGCGTCGCCGGCCGTCCGGTCATCTCCGCGGACCGGCCCGAGGCCTGCCCCGAGTGCGGCGGCACGAGCTTCATCCAGGACGAGGACGTGCTCGACACCTGGTTCAGCTCCTGGCTCTGGCCCTTCTCCACCCTCGGCTGGCCCGATGAGACCGAGGACCTGAAGTACTTCTACCCGACAGACGCGCTGGTGACGGGGCCGGACATCCTGGGCTTCTGGGTCGCGCGCATGATCATGGCCGGCCTCGAGTTCCTCGACGACATCCCCTTCCGCCACGTCTACCTCCACGGCATCGTGCGCGACGCGAAGGGCGACAAGATGTCGAAGAGCAAGGGCAACTCGCCAGACCCCATCGCCGTGATCGACGAGTTCGGCGCCGACGCCTTGCGCTTCAGCATCATCCTCATCACCGCCAGTGGCCAGGACGCCTACTACTCCCACGACAAGGTGGCCATCGGGCGGAACTTCTGCAACAAGCTCTGGAACGCCGCGCGGCTGGTGCTGACCAACCTGGCTGAGACCGAGGACTTGGCCGACATGTCCTACACCGAGGCCGACCTGGCCCTCGAGGACCGCTGGATCCTCAGCCGCCTCAACCGCACGGCAGCCACCGTGACCGAGGCGCTCGAGCGGTTCAACTTCAACGAAGCGGCCATGGCCCTCTACGAGTTCATCTGGCACGAGGTCTGCGACTGGTATCTCGAGGTCATCAAGCCTCGCATCCGCAGCGACGACCCCGAGGCCCGCGCCAGCCGCTTCGCCGCCCAGGGCGTGGTCGCCCACGTGCTCGGCAGCGCCGTGCGGCTGCTCCACCCCTTCGCTCCGTTCGTCACCGAGGAGATCTGGCATCACCTCGGGCGGCTCCTGCCGCGCCGCGGCGCCCTGTCCGGCGAGGCCATCGAGGCCCCGGAGAGCTGCATCATCGCGTCTTGGCCCACGGTGGACGAGCGCCTCCTCGACGAGGAGGCCGAGGTCACCTTCGCCCAGGTGCAGGAGATCACCCGCGCCATCCGCAACATCCGCAAGCAGTATGGCATGGCGGACCGCGCGCCCCGCCTGCGGGTGGTCCTCTCCCTCGCCGACGCCAGCGCCCAGGCGGGCATCGAGGCCAGCCAGCACCTGATCTGCGACCAGGCGGGCCTCGAGGAACTCGCCATCGGCGTCGGGCTCCCACGACCGCCCCACTCCGCCGCGGCGGTGCTCGCGGGGATGGAGATCTACGTGCCCCTCGAGGGCGTCATCGACCTCGACGCCGAGCGGGAGCGACTGCGCGGCAAGCTGGCGGAGGCCCGCGGGTACCTCGAAGGCAGCGATCGCAAGCTCGCCAACGAGCAGTTCGTCACCCGCGCCCCCGAGCACGTCGTCCAGGCCGAGCGCGACCGCAACGCCTCGCTCCGCGACGAGATCGCCCGCTACGAGGCCAATCTCGCCGAACTCGAGTAGTCTCTCCTGCCGCGGGGAGCCGCCGCCTGCGCGGCTCCCCGCGCTCTGGCCTCCTCCACCCAGCCCCAGGAAACCGCCTGAGACGGCACTCAGGGCTTGACTTCCCGTCCGTTCGGGTGTACAAGCGACGGGTGTGGTGACAGGGGTAGGCGTGTCCCTGCAAAGGAGGCAGGCGATGATGAGGACGTGGGCGATCGGGCTGGCGATCGCGGGCGCCCTGGCGTCGGCGGCGGTCGCGCAGCAGGGCGGAAGGGTCACATACCCTGTTGGCGGCGGCGCCTACCAGGGCTATCGCTACGGCCAGAAGCCGTCGGCCGAGCTGACCATCGAGGAGCAGCGCAAACTCGGCCTGAGCGACGAGCAGATACAGAAGATCGCCGTGGCGCGCCGCGAGGTCGAGGTGCAGCGCGAGCAGATCCAGAAGGAGCTGGACGCCGCCCGCGCCGCCGCCTCCGCGGCCAACGCCGAGGTGGCCCGCCTCAACGGCAGCCTCCGCACACTCCTCAACGTCCGTATCCGCAAGATCTACGAATCGGTCATGACTCCTGACCAGCTCAAGGCCTGGAAGAAGCAGCAGAACCTCGAGCAGTCACGCCAGTTCCTCCGAAGCTACATGCGCTGGCTCAAGCTCACCGACGCCCAGGTCGAGGACATCGCGCAGCTCCTCGTGCCCGTCTACGACAAGTACGACAAGATGCAGGAGGAGCTCGACGCGGCCAAGGAGCGGCTTGCGGGCCTCCGCAAGGCCGAGAAGCTCGATATCGCCGCCATCGCGAAAGCCGAGGAGGACGTGGCCGAGCTCTCGAAGGTCAACGTCTACCAGGCCCGCTACAAAGAGCTCCGCGAGGCCATGCGCCCCGGGCTCATGCCCGACCAACTCGAGAAGTTCGACCGTTACGGCCGCCGATGAGGCGGCCCGCACCGCCAGGACACCCTGCGTGAAAGGACCCAAGCAATGATGAGGAGATGGATCGCAGCCGCGGCAGCGCTCTGGGTGATGGCGACCGTCGCCGGGGCTCAGCAGGTCCGCCGGCAGCAGTTCGGCGGCTACCGGCCCCCGGATCGCCAGCGGACGGTGCCCCTGTCGATCGAGGAGCAGCGGAAGCTGGGGCTGAGCGACGCGCAGATCCAGAAGATCGCCGAGGCCCGCAGCGGCCTCGAGCGCGAGCGGACGAAGCTCGAAGAGCAGCTCGAGGGCGCCTACGAGGCGGTGGCCACCGCCAACGCTGCGGCGGCCAAGCTCAGGAGCCAGATCCGCGACATCACGAGCGTGAGGATCCGCAAGGTCTACGAGTCCGTGATGACCCCCGAGCAGCTTGCCGCCTGGAAGAAGCAAGGCTACCTCGCGCGAGCGAGGGCATACCTCCGCCAGTACTCGCGGTGGCTCAACCTCAAGGACGAACAGGTCGAGGACATTGCTCTCCTCCTTGTGCCCGTCTACGAGAAGTACGACAAGCTGGACGAGGACGAGCGGGCGGCCAGGGAGGCGCTGGCCGAGCTGCGTCGTGCCGAGAAAGTGGATGTCGCAGCCATCGAGGCCGCCGAGAAGAAGGTCGCCGAGCTCGACGAGCTCAACTCCTACACCGGCCGGGCCCGCGAGCTGCGCGACGCCATGCGGGCCGGGCTCATGCCCGACCAGCTCGAACGCTTCGAGCGGGCGGGCCGGCGCCGCGGCTAGCCCGGCTTTCTCAGTGCGCCGTGGAAAGGCACACTGAAGAACCCGGCCAGGACCGCGAGAGCTATTGCGGGATGGAGCATCAGGCCCGCGCCCCCGACGCCCGGGGGGCGCGGGCCTGCGCATGATGCGTGCCACGCGAGGAGGTGCGGCATGACAGCGGCCTGGCTCGCGACCTCCCTGCCCACGCTCCTGGCATAGCCATGCCCGCACGATCCTGGGCGTGCAGGAGGGGCGCAGGGTGGCCTTTTCAGGTTGCAAACAGTGTGGGGTTCTGCTACGATGTGGCGGTTCTCGTCCGAGCGATTCTGTGCGTGTCCCCGGGAGCAGGAAGGCTGTTACTTCATGCCATCGTTGTGCGTAGTGGGAATGCAGTGGGGCGATGAGGGCAAGGGCAAGATCATTGATTGCCTGAGCGCTCGCGCCGACGTGGTGGTGCGGTATGCCGGCGGCAGCAACGCCGGGCACACGGTCGTCGTCCAGGGCGACAAGCTCGTTCTCCACCTGATCCCCAGCGGGATTCTGCATCCCGGCTGCCTGTGCATCGTCGGCAACGGCGTGGTGGTCGATCCTGGGGGGCTGCTCGAGGAGATCGCGGAGGTCGAGCAGCGTGGCGTCGCGGTCAACGCCAAGCTGCTCGTGAGCGACCGCGCGCAGGTCGTCATGCCCTACCACAAGGTGCTCGACAAGGCGATCGAGGAAGCCAAGGGCGACGCCCGGCTTGGCACGACTCTCCGCGGCATCGGCCCCTGTTACGCCGACAAGGCCAGCCGCACCGGCATCCGCATGATCGACCTTATCCGCCCGGAGATCCTCGAGGCGCGGCTCAGGACGACCCTCGGCCACGTCAACCGCGTGCTCCAGGGGGTCTACGGCCACGACCCCCTGCCCTTCGAACCGATGTTCGAGGAGTACCGCGACTATGGGCGCCGTCTCGCCCCGCTCGTCGGCGACTCCGTGGGCAGGCTCCACGCGGCCATTGCGGCTGGCAAGAAGGTGCTCTTCGAGGGCGCCCAGGGCTCGATGCTGGACCTGGATTTCGGCACGTACCCGTTCCTGACCTCGTCGAACGCCTCGGCGTGCGGCGTGTCGGCGGGCACAGGGGTTCCGCCGGCGCAGGTCAACCACGTGCTGGGGGTGGTGAAGGCGTACACGACGCGGGTGGGCGAAGGCCCCTTCCCGACGGAACTGACCGGCGACGCGGGCGAGCGGATGCGCGAGCGCGGCCGCGAGTACGGGGCCACTACGGGGCGGCCGCGCCGCTGCGGCTGGCTCGACGCCGTGGCCTTGCGCTACGCCGCCGCGATCAACGGCGTGACGGCGCTCGCCATCACGAAGCTGGACGTCCTCGACGATCAGCCGACCGTGAAGGTGTGCACGGGCTACCGCGTCGGCGGCGAGCCGTGCGGCAGCTTCCCGGCTGACCTGGAGACGCTGGCCGAGGTCGAGCCCGTCTACGAGGAGCTGCCAGGCTGGGAGGAGGACACTGTGGACGCGACGTCCGTGGAGGAGCTGCCGCCGACGGCCCGCGACTACCTGGCCTTCGTGGGGGAGCTCCTCGGCGCGCCAATCCACATCGTCTCTGTTGGTCGCGACCGACAGCGCACCATCTTCACCCGGGACGACGATCTGTTTGGCTAGGACCGAACGACGAAGGCCCAGGCATCCCATGCCAAGCCCCGGACGGTGTCCGCCGCGGTCATCCTCATGCCGGCACATCTCCCGCACAGCGCCGCGCCGCTTCCCCGACGCACCGGGGTCCGGCGCGTCTCCCTGACGGGGACACTGAACGCCAAGGACGCCCCCTGATATGGGCAAGCCGAGCAGCAAGCACGGGAAGCGCAAGCAGGTGGAGGGCGTGGCGTTCGAGGACCTGCCGCGCCATGTGGCCATCATCATGGATGGCAATGGCCGCTGGGCCCGCGAGCGCGGCCTGCCCCGCGCCGCGGGGCACCAGAAGGGCAGCGAGACGGTCAAGTCGGTGACCGAGGAGGCCATGCGGGTGGGCATCCGCCAACTCACCCTCTACACGTTCAGCGCCCAGAACTGGGGGCGGCCGACCCGCGAGGTCCAGGGGCTCATGCGGCTCTTGCGGAGCTATCTCGTCAACGAGCGCGACAAGCTCATGGAGCACGACATCCGCCTTGTCGCCATCGGCCGCCGCAACAGGATCCCGCGCAAGGTCCTCGGTGAGCTCGAGGCCACCGAGCGCATGACCGCGAGCAACAAGGCCTTCACCCTCTGCCTGGCACTTGACTACGGCGCCCGCGAGGAGATCGTCGATGCGGTCCGCGCCATCGCCGGCGACGTCGCCACCGGCTCGCTCAACCCCAAGCGGATCACTGAGCGGACCATCAACACGTACCTGTATACCGCAGGCATGCCGGACCCCGACCTCCTGATCCGCACGGCCGGCGAGATGCGGGTGAGCAACTTTCTGCTCTGGCAGATCTCCTATGCGGAGTTCTACGTCACCGAGGTGTGCTGGCCCGAGTTCGGTGAAGAGGAGCTCCACGACGCGCTGCGGGCCTACGCGCGGCGACGACGCACCTACGGCCTCATCGAGGAAGGCTAGGCGCATGGCCCGCACCCGCGTGCTCCTGGGCATGGCGCTCGTCGGCGGCTTCCTCGCGCTGCTTGCGGTGGACGCGCTGGTCAGCGGCGGCCCGCTCCTTCACGTGCTGGTGGCTGTGGCAATGGCCTGGGGGATGGTCGAGTTCTATGCCCTGGCGGAGCGTGGCGGTGCCCGCCCGCTCAAGGCGCTCCCTGCGGCTCTCGCCGTGCTATTCGTGGCCGGCGACCTCGCGGTGCGGCTCAGCGACGGGCGCCTGATCGAGGGCTGGCTGGGCTACGACCCGTCGGACCTCGCGCGATTCTATACCCCCATGGGGCTGGCGACGGTGCTCGCGCTGCTCGTCATCGCCGTCGCCCACGCGCTGGGGCGGGACCCGCGCGAATGGCTCCGCGACGCGCCGGTCACGGCGCTCGGCCTGTTCTACATGTGGTTCCTCGGCTCCCACCTGCTGGCCATCGACGCCTACGGGACCGACTACCTGCTGACGTTCATCGCCGCTGCGAAGCTGGGTGATGCGGGAGCCTGGTTCGTGGGGCGGACGTGGGGCCGCCACAAGCTGGCGCCGCGGATCAGCCCTAAGAAGACCATCGAGGGCGCCCTGGGCGGCCTGGGCGCCAGTGTGGCGACGACGCTCGTGGTCGCAGGGTTGTTTGGCCTCGGCGGCTTTGGCTTCTGGGTGCTCTTCGGCCTGCTGGTCGGCGCGACTGCCCAGCTTGGCGACCTGGTGGAGAGCGCGCTGAAGCGCTCGGCCGACGTGAAGGACTCCAGCGCCCTGATGCCGCAGTTCGGCGGGGTGCTCGACGTCGTGGACTCGCTCATTGTCAGCGGCCCGGTCGCCTTCTGGCTTCTCGTACTCCGGTAGGCCACCCCGTCCGGGCGAGAGGGCGAGGCCGCGGACACAGGAACACGAGGTGCCATCGGCTGTGGTGCAGGAGCAAATCACTATCGAGGACGCCGAGGTCGCACGGGTGCTCTACGGCGAGCGCGACAGCCACCTGCGGCTCCTGCGGGATGCCTTCGGCGTAAGCGTCTCGGCGCGCGAGGGGACGGTGCGCCTGGAGGGCGAGGAGAAGGCTGTCCGCTCGGCCGCGAAGGCCCTCGACCTGATGCACCAGCGCGTCGAGGAGAGCCGCCGCCTTCGGCTCTACGAAGTCGAGGACATCATCGACGCCGTGGCGCGCGACCCTGGCTACCGCGACGAAGTGCGCATCGACGTTCGTGCCGGCGGACACGTCACCCCGCGCACCCGCGGCCAGGCCAACTACCTCGTCGCCATGCGCGACCACGACATCGTCTTCTGCATCGGCCCTGCAGGCACGGGGAAGACCTACCTGGCCGTCGCCATGGGCCTCCAAGCCCTACGCGCCGGCCAGATCAAGAAGATCGTCCTCGCCCGCCCAGCCGTCGAGGCAGGCGAGAGGCTCGGCTTCCTGCCGGGCGACCTCCAGGAGAAGGTCAACCCGTACCTGCGCCCGCTCTACGATGCGCTCCACGACATGCTCGACTTCGGCCAGGTCCGCAAGTACATGGAGCGGGACGTCATCGAGGTGGTGCCGCTGGCCTTCATGCGGGGGCGCACCCTCAACCGCTCTTTCGTGATCCTCGACGAGGCGCAGAACACCACGGTCAGCCAGATGAAGATGTTCCTCACCCGCCTCGGCCGCAAGTCCAAGGGCGTCATCACCGGCGACGTCACCCAGAGCGACCTCCAGCCAGGCCAGATGTCGGGCCTGGTGAATGCCGAGCGCATCCTGCGGGGTCTGGAGGGCATTGCCTTCGTGCATCTGACACGGCAGGACATCGTCCGGCACAAGCTCGTCGAGGCGATCGTGGAGGCCTACGAGCGGGACGAGGAGCGGCGACGCGGCAACGCCGACTAGCGGCGCGCCCGACTGGGAGTCGGGAGGGCGAGGCTCCCAGCCGAGCTGCCGACCTTGGCTGGTACGCTGTGAACTAGGGACCCAGGGATGGCGAGACGCAAGGGAAAGAGGAAGAGCCGCCTTCAGGCGCTCGAGCGCCGGGGGCTGATTCCGCGGAGCGGGCTCCGCAG
>CAZDNN010000150.1:0-11927 GCA_964506385.1 uncultured Planctomycetota bacterium | reverse complement strand
CCCGCTCGTGACCCGCTACGCGAGCCGCGAGATGAGCGCCACCTTCTCGCCCCAGCGCAAGCACGCGACGTGGCGGCGCCTGTGGCTCGCCCTCGCCGAGGCCGAGCACGAGCTGGGACTGCCCGTTTCCCAGGCACAGCTCGCCCAGATGCGCGCCCACCTCGACGACATCGACTTCAAGGCCGTCGCCCGCTACGAGAAGCGGCTCCGCCACGACGTCATGGCCCACGTCCACGCCTTCGCCGACCAGTGCCCCAAGGCCAGGCCCATCATCCACCTCGGCGCCACGAGCTGCTTCGTCACCGACAACGCCGACCTCATCGTGATGCGCGACGCCCTCGCCCTCCTGAAGGCCAAGCTCGTCAACCTCATTGACGCCCTCGCCGCCTTCGCCGACGAGCACAAGAGCCTCATCACCCTGGGCTTCACCCACTACCAGCCCGCACAGCCCACCACCGTCGGCAAGCGGGCCTCGCTCTGGCTCTACGACGTCGTCCTCGACTACCAGGAGGCCGCCCGCCTCATCGACGCGCTGCCCTTCCGCAGCGTCAAGGGCACCACGGGCACACAGGACAGCTTTCTCGAGCTCTTCGACGGCGACCACGCCAAGGTCCGCAGGCTCGAGCGGCTGGTCGCGGCGAAGATGGGCTTCCGCCGCATCGTCCCCGTCAGCGGCCAGACCTATACGCGGAAGCTCGACTCGCAGGTGCTCGGCGCCCTCGTCGGCATCGCCGAGAGCGGCCACAAGATGGGCACCGACATCCGCCTGCTGAGCAACCTCCGCGAACTCTCCGAGCCCTTCGGCTCGAAGCAGATCGGCTCGTCGGCGATGCCCCACAAGCGCAACCCGATGCGGTGCGAGCGGATGTGCTCGCTCGCCCGCCACGTAATCGCCGTCGCACAGACCGCGCCCATGACCGCCGCGACACAATGGCTCGAGCGCACCCTCGACGACAGCGCAGGCCGCCGCATCGCCATCCCCGAGGCATTCCTCGGCGCCGACGCCATCCTCATCCTCGCGACCAACGTCGCACGGGGCATGGCCGTCCACCCCGAGGTCATCGCGCGCCGCCTCGCCGACGAGGCGCCCTTCCTCGCCACCGAGCGCGTCCTGATGGCCGCCGTGAAGGCAGGCGGCGACCGCCAGGCACTCCACGAGCGACTCCGCCGCCACGCCGTCGCCGCACGCACCCGCATGCTCGACGGCGAGCACAACGACCTCGCCGACCGCCTCCGCGGCGACGGCGCCTTCGCCGACGTCCGCGGCCGCATCGACGAGCTCATGGACCCCGATCGCCTCGCAGGCCGCGCGCCCAGGCAGGTCACCGAGTTCCTGCGCTCGGTCGTCCGACCCATCCTGCGACGCGACGCCGGCCTGCTCGGCATCGACAGCTCCCTGAACGTCTAGCCGACCGAAGGACGCTCGCTATGAGACCACGGCAGGCACTGCTCCTCGCGGCCCTTGGCCTCGCCCTCGCCGCCCCGCTTCTCGCCGGCGAGGCCAGGCCGGCCACCGCGGCCCCCGCCAGGAAACCCGGCACCGCCGCCCCCGCCAGGAAGCCCGGGCCGCCCATCCACCTGTGGGCCGACCGCGTCCGATACCTCCACCAGCAGCACCGCGCCACGGCCAAGGGCAACGTCACCATCATCCAGGAGGACTTCCGCATCGACTGCGACGAGATCCTCGCCGTCCTCGACCCCAAGACCAACAACTTCCAGAGGATCACCGCCACAGGCCACGTCCGCATCCACACCGTCAAGCCGCTCGCCAAGCGCACCGTCGAGCGCCCGAAGCTCGAGCCCGTCAAGGGCGGCCGCAGCGCCACCTGCGCCGTCGCCGACTACGACCCCGTCAACGAGATCGTCATCCTCAAGGGCACAGGACGCCAGCAGCCTGTCATCGTCATCGGCGAGGACCGCGTTCGCGGCGACGTCATCCGCTACGACCGCAAGAACGACGAGCTCGACATCGGCCCCGACGCCAAGATCGACGCCCGCATCCCCGAATCCGCAGCTCCCACCCCAGCCACCACCAAGCCTGCCACGAGCGAGGCCCCGAAGTAGATTGCCGATTGCCGATTTGCGATTGGCGATTGCGCCCCCGCCCGGCGCCCGGTCCGTTCTACGGGGCAGTTGGAGTGCGGCGGCTCGGCGGCACTTCAGGCGGCTGAGTAGTTACCCCGCATGGGAGCCCCTCCCGAAGGCCTGGCGCCTCCGAGAGGGGCTCTTCACTCGCCCCTCGCCCCTCGCCCCTCGCCACTCGCCCCCCGGTCACTTCCCCGCAAGGTCCGCGACAGCGGCCGCGACGTTCGCCGCCAGAGCCGGGATGTCGCTCTCCGGCACCGAGCAGAAGGCGATGCGGATGCCGTTGATCTTCCCGCTGCGGCTCGGCACCACCGCGGTCTGGTAGGCCCTCATCAGATGGTCGGCGAGCTCCTCTGCGTCGAGGCCCTCATCGAGGTCGCAGAAGCAGAAGAAGCCGGCGTTGAACGGCAGGACCGTGAGCTGCGGGATCGCCGCCTTCGCCATCTCGTCGCGCAGCAGGTGCGCGCGGCCGCGCAGCACGTCGATCACCCGCCCGCGTTCGGCCTCGACCGTCTCGATGTCCGCGAGCGCCTTCACCAACGCCGTCTGCACGGGGCGGGCGCAGTTCGACACCGTCGAGCGGATGATGCCGCTCAGCTTGTTGTCCAGCTCCTTCTCCAGCGCCCCGCGGTCCACCCCCAGCTTCGACGGCAGGCCGAAGCTCATGGCGCCGATGCGCCCGCCGTAGAAGAGGAACTCCTTGGACGCGCCGTCGAGCTTCACCGGCAGGATGCGGCGGTGCGCGTCGCAGAGGTCGGCGAAGATCGAGCGGCCCAGCGCATCGGCGTCGTAGACGTAGCCCTCGTACGCGTCGTCCACCAACACCACCAGTGGCTTGTCCGTCTCGTCCACCGCCTCCACCAGCGCCTCGACGATCGCGGGGACCGCCTCGACGGGCGGGCTGAAGCCCACAGGGTTGTTAGGGAAGTTCAGCATCAGCACCGCCTTGCCCTGGTCGGCCAGCGTGCTGAGCAGCTTGCGCCGCATCCCCTCGACGTTGAAGGCATCGCCGTCGAAGAAGGGGAACGTCTCGATCCGCCCGCCGATGTTCCGCTCGACGATATTGCGGTAGTTCCCCCACAGGCGGTCGGGCGAGACCACCACCTCATCGTGGTCCACGAACAGCTTGGCCGCGACGTGGAGCCCGCCCGTTATGCCCGGCGTGATGGCCGGCAGCGAGAGGCACGGCTCGACCGTCTCGCGCCTGTCCGCCAGCTTATGCAGGACGTAGTCCCGCCACGCCACCCGCAGCTCCGGCAGGCCGAGGATGGGGGCATAGGGAAATGCCTCCTCGCTCGTCAGCCCGGCGAACAGCTTGCCGAGGGACGGCAGGTAGAAGGTCACGACGTCATCGGCTGCGCCCTCGACGATCTCCGATTCCGGCCCGCGAGCCGAGCCGATGGTCGCATTGATCGTCGCCTCCTTCTTCGCGCGGCCTGTCCAATAGAAGATCCCCTGCGGCAGCTCGATGCTCCTGCCCAGGGACGAGAAGAGATTGGCGATGCCCGACCTGTTGAGTGCCTCGAATTCCATCGACCGACGGCTCCTTCCGGGGATGCTTTCGCCCTGGCTGGGGGATGAGACGCCGCACAGTATACCGCCGCCCCCGGCTCCCGTCAACGCGGCCGCAGAGCGCGGCGATCCGCGCTCCGCGAGAAGTGACAGCGGTGTCAAGCCACCGCACTCCACAGAAGACCCAATCCGCAGGCCAACTGCCGCATCGGGGCCTTTGGAGTGCGGCGGCTTGACGCCGCCTTGGCTCCCAGCGGAGCGGCCGGACGCCAGCCTGTGCCTCGTCTCGCTCCTCCTCTCCGCCCCATTCCTTCGCATTCCTGCCATCTGCTTCCTCCCTTCTCAGAGCCCATTTCAGTATGGTCGGAGGGCGATGTATAGGGGAGGGCGAGGCTCCCGCCGAGCCGATCCCTCCGCCCCGTCTGGCGCAGACAGTCGGAGGACAACCCTCTCGCGAGACGGGCGGTGATTGGGGGATCTGACAAGAGCAAGAGGGAGCACATCGGGCCGGTGGGAGGAGATCAACGTGGGGAGCCGGTGTTAGCGCCGCCTCCTGTCGTGAAGGGCCTGGATCGCGTCGGGGCAAAGGAAGTCCACGGTGACGCCGTTATCCTCCAGGACGTCGCGCACGCCCCACCAATCACTGTCGAGGGCCTGTAGTATGGGTGGCTGTTCCTGGTGGGCTCGCGCCACCGCCACGAACTTGCGGTCATCCGGATCGAACACCGCCAACCGAGGGTCAGAGGGGAACTCCGCGAAATCCTGCCCCGTGTTCCCAACAGGGGTGATCGACACGGCGGCGCACCTGCGTGGGTTCTGGAGGTTCGTCAGGACCCACTTGAGAAACAGGTCTCCGATGCCCGGCTGGCCCGATGAGCGAAGCTGACGCATGTACTCCGTCAGGATCCTTCTCCCATCGTCCAGCACCAGAGTCCCTGTCTTCATGAACTCGACAAGGCGCCGGACGCACGTCGCGACGCATCGCGGGAACTCGCCCTCCGGGTGGTTTGCCACGGCTGGTACGTTGGTGTCCACGACAGCCTTCATGACGAGGCCTTGCCCCTACGTTCTATCTGGGCTTGCACCATCGCGGCCACCTCACCCACCTCGTCACCAAAGAAGCCGTCCGGCCAGTTCGTGATGTTGCCGAACAGGTCGAGGTCCAGTGTGTCCGCCTTCGATGCCCCATTGTCCATGCGGCAGAAGTACATCGCTGTCATATCGCTGTCGAGTACACCCTCTGCGATGCGCCGCTGGATCCGGCGAAGGAGATGCTCGCTGTGACTCTCGAGGATGATCTGGACCCCGCGCTCGTTCACCACGTCGATGAGGACGTCGGCCAAGTCGGCTTGGGCCGAAGGGTGCAGATGGATCTCTGGCTGCTCCAAGAGGATGATCGACCCCTTAGGCACATAGTAGCAGAGCACGAGAACAGGGAGGAGCTGCGAGACACCGAACCCGACATCAGTGATCAGCACTTCGGCGCTGGAGCGAGACTTCTTGACCCGCAACTCGTAGTCCCGGCGGTTCTCCGCGATTGGTCTCAGGGCGAGGCTGTGGATCATCTCCCACTTCTTCAGCCATTCTGCGATGCGCTTCTGGATGGGCGCATAGCGTCGCCCCTTCCCACGACCCCGTCCGCTCTTGAGACCTTCGGCCTCGGCCGCAAGCAGAGCTGGGATCGCCAGTTCGCCTCTGCGCCCCACATCGACAGGGCGCTCACCACCCCAGACGTAGCTCCTCTTGGGGTACTCCCGAAGCGGCCCGAGATACGCTGTGCGCGCGAAGAGCTCCTCGAAGCTGAGGGCCAATGTTGGCAGGAACCCGGTGTTCTGGTAGCGACCCACCGCTTCGTTCGGGAAACCATAGAGCTTCACGGGGGGGGGCAACGGCGACGGCCGGCCGCGAACCCGCCTGAGTGGGTAATCGTCGTGGATCAGCTCGTAACGCCCCTTGCTCTCCCCGCCGTTGCGCGTCACTGGCTGCATCCCGAAACGGTGCGGACCACACGTGTAGTGGAATCTCTCCACAACGGGCTGGCCGTCCTCGTCGTGGACAGTGGCCGTGAAGCTCGGCTCTTCCACGCGAACGAGCGTCCTGCTCTGGCGCTCAGGGTCCGGAATCTGAAGTGCCTTCGGCAGTCTCCAGGATAGGGAGAATCGGAGCATGCCTGTGGTGTCGTGGTTGCTTATCACGTCGAAGTACGTGCCAAGGTCCACGTACGAACGCTCGTCGCCGAAGTGCAGCACCCGCTTGGGGTCCTGGGACTCGGCGGTCTGCTTGAGAAGCAGGAGCATCTGGAGAATGCTCGTCTTGCCTGAGCTGTTCGTGCCGAAGAGACCCGTCAGGGGGGCAAGGCGGAGGTCTCCCGTGTCTGCCCAGGATTTGAACTTGGTGACGCGGAGTCGAGTAAGCATTGCCTGCCTCCTGCCGAGGGCGGACCTCGCCGGTACCTTATACTCGGATAGGAGCTCGCCCGCAAGCCAGACTGCGGGTACGCCCGATGGGCCCGAGCCCCAGTTAGGGGGCTGAGGGCCCTCTGTATATCCGTATCCGCCGCGCCGGTTGTCCCGTGCGCCTTGGTGCCTCGCAGAGGCGGCACCTCCGCTTCCTTGCTGCCCACGCCTCGTCGGCGCGGGTGAAGCTGATGAAGAAGTCGCGGCGCCCTGCGTCCACGCTCGGCCTCCTTGCTGGTGGCCGGGCAGTATACGGCCCGGCGCACCTGCCGTCAACGTCGCCATGGTCGAGAGGACGAGCCGGCCCGGGCTCGCCCTCGCTCCCCTGCCGGGGCTATGGTGAGAGAGGGTGCCCTGGCTGTTGGGAGAGGGCAGCCTTGGCAGTGGCGTGCACGTGGCCCGGAGGGCGTCCATGTGACAGAATTCACAATGTCCGAGTCGGCGCGCCCGCCGAGTCCGATTCGGCGCAGTGGGGAATTGGGACTTAGGGCGGCGAGACTGCCCTTGACGAGGGCGGCGCAGGGGCTAGAATGGAGGGCCATGGGCGAGGCGCCGGACGAGAAGCGCGAGCGGTGGTGGTGGCCGGGGCTGGCCGTGGCGGGGCCGGTGATGGCCCTCTTCGCCGGACTGGTCATCTGGGGGCTGGCCTGGGGGGTGCCGAGCGAACGCCGCAAGGCGCTCGAAGGCGGCCGGCCGCCGCAACTCCCGCCCGGCGCAGTGGATAGGGCCTGGGAACACTGGGGCTCCCGTGGACGGCGGTCACCCGTCGGCGAGGCCTTGCCGAGGCACCTGTTCAACCCCGTGCGGTCGTTCCATCCTGATGAATACCAAGTGTTTAAGAGCCTGAGCCACATGCGGCCTCGGCGGCTGAGCTTCGATCCGGGCAACTACATCTACCCGACCCTGCACACCTACCTGGTCGGCGCGGCCATCGGCGCCTGCTCGGCGATGCAAGTGGTGGTTCTGAAACGGGATATGGCGTTCTACTTCGAGCACCCGGCCCAGCTTGGGCGGATGTACGTCGTGGGCAGGACCGTCAGCTTGCTCGCGGCCCTTGCGGCGCTCGTGCTGGTCTGGCGGCTCGGCGAGTCGATGGGGAAGGGCATGGGGCTGGCGGCCATGGGCCTGCTGGCGGCGACGCCAGGGCTGATGGTGCATGTCCATAATCTCACAAGAGATACGCTCGCGATGCTCGCCGTCTTGGCCCTGTTCGCCTGCTGCCTGAAGCTGGCGGAGGCGGGGACGGCGAAGTGGTATGACCTCGCGGGCGGGGCGGCGGGCCTCTGCGTGGGGACACAGTATTTCGCGGCGGCGCTCTGGCTCCTAATCCCTGCGGCAGCAGTGCTTTACGCCCGCCGAGAGGGGGGGGACAAGCGGCGGTTGGCGGCGGGACTCGGCGTGTCGCTGGTTGTGATGGCGGCGATGGTGTTCTTGACCTGCCCGTATCACGTTCTGCACCTCGATCGGTTCCTGGCGGACTTCGGGTCGGAGACGACGCATGTCCAGGGCTCGCTGTGGGATAGGCTGATCGCCTTCGGCTGGGCGACCCACGTGTTCCGGATGATGCCGCCGCTGCTGAGTTGGCCGCTGACCGTCGTGGTGTGCGTGGGGCTGGTGGTCGCGGCAGTGCGGCGTCGGGATGGGGATGTCCTTCTGCTGCTGTGGTTTGTGGTGTGGGCGGGCATCGTGGGGCTGGACGGGCGGCGCTACTCTCGCTACTACGTGCCGCTGCTGCCGGCGATGGCGCTGCTGGCAACGCGGGGGCTGTGGGGCATCGGGGCGGTGGTGCGCCCGCGGTGGCTTCGGGTCGCCGCCACCGGCGTGTGCCTGGGCGTGGTGACAGGCTGGGCGTCGGTCGTAAGCGTTGGTTGGGCGAGGCTTTACGCGGTTGAGAACTCGCGGACCCTCGCGGGGGAGTGGATCCGCGAGCACGTGGCCGCGGGGGCGCGGGTGGGGGTGACGAAATGGCCCTGGCAGTTCGAGATGCCGCCGCTCGACCCGCAGCGCTATCGGCTGGTGGTGATGGAGGACTCACCGGAGGGCGACCCGCTCGATGTGAGCCGCCTGCTGCGGGAGCGGCCCGATTATTTCGTGACGAGCAGCCTGCAATCTGGTAGAATGCTCGATGGGGACGCGGCGACGGGCGACGGCGCCGCCTTCTGGCGTACACTGAGGGACCCGCAGCTCTATCGACAGGCGTATGTCGTGCGCCTGCCTCTAGTTGTGCTCGGCCGCGAGATCGAGCTGTGGGGCTACCCAGAGGACATGCGATACGTGAACCCGACCGTCTACGTGCTGGAGCGGGCGACGGCCGAAGCGCAGGGCCACGGAGGAGTGCCAAGACTTTGAGCCGCGGCACCATCACGCTGCTGAGTGATTTCGGGACGACGGACCCCTATGTCTCTGCGATGAAAGGGGTTGCGTTGTCGGTGAACCCCGCTGTGCAGCTCGTGGACATGAGCCACGAGATCAACCCCCACGACGTCGCCGAGGCGGGCTTCGTCCTCGCCATGGCCCACGGCTACTACCCGGCGGGCACGGTGCACGTGGCGGTGGTTGACCCCGGCGTGGGCAGCGAGCGTCGGATCCTGGCGGCGGAGGTGGCCGGACAGGTGCTCATGGCCCCGGACAACGGCCTGCTGACGATGGCCCTCTCGCGCACACCGCCGAGGCGCATCGTCCACGTCGCCAACGCCGACTACTTCCGGCACCCGGTGAGCATGACCTTCCACGGCCGCGACATCTTCGCTCCCGTGGCGGCGCATCTGACGCTGGGGGTAGACCTCGGGGAGATGGGGGCGGAAGTTGAGGACTACAAGCGACTTGAGGCGGCGGCAGCGGCGGTGTCAGCGGAGGCGATCGACGGGCAGGTCATTCACGTGGACCGCTTCGGGAACCTGGTGACGAACATCACGCGCGAGGACCTCGCGACGTTCCAGAGCGGCGCGCGCGGTGGCTTGCGGGTCCACGTCGCGGCCGCGGAGATCGCCGGGGTGAGCCGCACGTACGCCGAGGCGGGCCTCGGCGAGCTGCTGGCGGTCATCGGCAGCACGGGGCTGCTGGAACTCTCGACCAACCAGGGCTCGGCGGCCGACGTTCTGGGCGTGGGCCGGCGGACCCGCGTCCGCGTGACGCAGAGCGCGAGGGCCTGATGGACGCTCTCCCTGGCGCGTTCGACACCATCGTGGTTGGCGCGGGGCACGCGGGCTGCGAGGCGGCGCAGATCGCGGCGCGCATGGGCGCGCGGACCCTCCTGCTGACGATCGACCTCGACACGATCGCCAAGATGTCCTGCAACCCGGCCATCGGCGGCCTGGCGAAGGGCCAGCTCGTCCGCGAGATCGACGCCCTCGGCGGCGCCATGGCCCAGGTCATCGATCAGAGCGGCATCCAGTTCCGCATGCTCAACCTCAGCCGCGGGCCGGCCGTCCACTCGCCGCGGGCGCAGGCCGACCGCGCGCTCTACTCCCGCGTGATGAAGCTGCGGCTCGAAGAGCAGCCGAACCTGTCGCTGCGCCAGGCGAATGTCTGCGCCCTCCTGGTCGAGGGGGGGCGGGTGGCCGGCGTCCGCGACAACATGGGCCTCGACTACCGCGGCCGCACCGTCGTGTTGACCACTGGCACCTTCCTCAACGGCATGGTGCACCTGGGCGACCGTCAGCTCGCGGCGGGACGGGCTGGGGAGCCGCCGGGCCTCGGCCTCAGCGACCATCTGCGCGAGTTGGGCTTCGAGGTCGCGCGGCTCGCCACGTGCACGCCGCCGCGCGTGGACGGCCTGACGGTGCGCTGGGAGGGGCTCGAGGCGCAGTACGGCGACGACCCACCGCGGCCCTTCTCCTTCTCCACCGAGCGGATCGACCGGCCTAACCTCCCTTGCCACGTGACCCGCACCAACGAGCGCACCCACGCGATCGTCGCGGCGAACGCCGCCCGCTCCCCCATCCTGACCGGCCAGACGAGCGGCGCGCAGCCGCGCTACTGCCCGAGCATCGAGGACAAGATCGCTCGCTTCCCCGAGAAGGCCTCCCACCAGCTCTTCCTCGAGCCCGAGGGCGAGCACACCCACGAGGTCTACTGCAACGGCTTGTTCACCGCCATGGCGGCCGAGGTCCAGGACGCCATGGTGCGGAGCATCGACGGCCTCGAGCGTGCCGAGATCGTCCGCTACGGCTACGCCATCGAGTACGACATGGTCCCACCCTACCAGCTCAAGCCGTCGCTGGAGACGATGCGCCTGGAAGGCCTGTTCCTGGCAGGGCAGATCAACGGGACATCAGGCTACGAGGAGGCGGCCGCCCAGGGCCTCATGGCCGGCATCAACGCCGTCCAGCGGGTGCGCGGCGCCGAGCCGCTGGTGTTGGGCCGCGACGAGGCGTATACTGGCGTCCTGATCGACGACCTCGTGACGCTCTCGCCGCGCGAGCCGTACCGCATGTTCACCTCGCGGGCCGAGTACCGCCTCCTCCTGCGTCAGGACAACGCGGACCGTCGCCTGATGCCGCACGCCCGCCGGCTCGGCCTGGTGGACGACGCGGCGTGGGCGGCGCTCGAGGCGAAGGAGCGCGCCATCGCCGAGACCCTGGCGTACCTGGAGCGCACCTTCCGCGACGGCGTCTCGCTGCTCCGGATCCTGCGGCGGCCCGGCGTCGCCTTCGCCGACGTCGCCGAGATCGATCCGGAACTGGCCGCGCGCCGGCTCCCTGCGGCAGTCGTCGAGCAGGTGTCGATCGAGGCGAAGTACGCGGGGTACATCGCCCGCCAGCGCGCAGACGTGGAGCGGCTGCGGCGCATGGAAGAGGCGGCGATCCCCGAGGGGATCGACTACGCATCGCTGCAAGGGCTCCGCGGCGAGGCGCGCGAGAAGCTCGCCGCGGTCCGCCCCGCATCGCTCGGCCAGGCCGGCCGCATCGCGGGCGTCTCGCCCGCCGACGTCACGGCCCTGATGGTCCATCTCGAGCGACTGCGGCGAGCGTAGCGCCATCCGGCGCACCCTGCGCGGATCGTGCGCTCAGGGTGGGCCGACGAAAACTCGGACTGGGCACACCTTATGGGATCGAGCGGCTTTGCGGGCCGACTCCGCCGAAGCGGCTACGTCGCCTCGCGAAGGCGGATCGATCCCGTAAGGCTTGCTCTGGGCTGGCAAGTGGTGTCGCTGCGGAGCTCTTGAAGAGGCAAACAAAGCCAACGGAGTTGGCTGTGTTTTCTAGTGTGCCCAGCCCGAGTTTTCGTCTTGGGCTGCGGCCATGGGCCGCGTGAGCGAGTGGGAGCGGACGGCGTGAGGCTGAAGAAGCTCGGCATCGGCGTGCTGGCCGTAGCTGCCATCGTGGCGACGACGCTGATCGTCAAGCGCCTGCTGGTCACGGACCGCGAGCGGGTGGCGCGAGCGGTGGGCAAGCTGGCCAGGTACCTCGAGAAGCGGGACGTCGCGAGCTTCTGCCTGCTGCTGGCCGAGGACTACGAGGACAGCCGAGGACACACCCGCGCGTCGCTGCGCTCGCAGCTTACACAGGGCCTCGCTTACTTCGAGTCGATCACGGTGGCGGTGCAGGACCTCAACATCGAGGTGCGAGGCGACGAGGCGCAGGCCGACTTCCTGGCAGTCTCCGCCGCCAAGGGACGTGGCGTGACGCGCCCGTGGCACTGGGAGACGCGGGTGCGGCTGATCTTCGTCCGACGCGGGCGCGAGTGGCGGATCGTCCGCGCCGACTACAGCCTGCCCGGGCGGGTGAACTTCTGAGCGTGGGCCGACCCTGGCTCGTAGAGTCTCCCAGCGCACCATGCGCGCATCTTGCGCGCATGTTGGGCCGAGGAAAACTCGCACTGGGCACACCTTATGGGATCGAGCGGCTCTGCGGTCGATCCCGTAAGCCTTGC
>CAZDNN010000149.1:0-11927 GCA_964506385.1 uncultured Planctomycetota bacterium | reverse complement strand
GGCGGACCTATCGGGCCGGCTATCGCCGCCGCCGCTTCACGGTGCTGGGGCGCGATGTGGTGCTGCGGGTGCCGCGGGCCCGCATCGCGGGGTTCCGCAGCAGCTTCCTGTGAGGGCGGGGCCTCAGCGTCGCCTCTTCCGCTGCGGCTGCTTGTCCCCGATGCCCGCTGGCGGAGGCGGCTGCTCGGTGGCGGTGGCGGCGACGTCGGCCTTCCAGGCGGCGAGGGCGGCGAGCATCGCCTTGACGCGGCCGGGGTGCTGCTCCGCCAGGTCCGTCGTCTCGCCGATGTCCTTCGACAGGTCGTAGAGGCCGACGCCCTTGTGCCCCTTGCCGCCGACGACGAGCTTCCAGTGGCCGTCGCGGACGGCCTTCCCGTTCCAGAAGAGTCTGCGGTGGCCGAGCGGCTTGCCCTCCAGCAGCAGGGGCACGAGGCTCACGCCATCGAGCTTGTGGCCGTCGGGCAGCTTCGCGCCGGCGAGCTCGAGCATCGTGGGCATGAGGTCGAGGCTGATGGCGAGTTGGTCGGTGACCGTGCCCGGCTTGATCTTTCCGGGCCACCAGGCGATGGCGGGCTCGCGGTGGCCGCCCTCCCACACCGAGCCCTTGAAGCCGCGGAGCGGCTTGTTCGAGCCGCGCGGGCACGCGCCGTTGTCGGAGAAGAAGACGACGAGCGTGTGCTCCGCGATGCCGAGCTCGTGGACCTTCGCGACGATGGCGCCGATCCCGTCGTCCATGGCCCGCATCATCTGGCGATAGGCCTGCCGCGCATCGGGCCTGCGGCCCTTGACCGCCTTCGGGCCGCGCTGGGGCGCGTCCTTCGGACCCTGGTAGGGGCCGTGGACGGCCTCGTGGGGCACGTAGCAGCAGAAGGGCCGGTCCTTGTGCTCCTCGATGAAGGCCAGAGCGTGCTTCGTGATCAGGTGGGTCGAGTAGCCCTCCTCCTCGACGTGGTCGAGCCCATCCCACCAGTCGTAGGTGCCCATGCGGTCGTAGTGGGAGACGTAGTCGATGTTGCCGCTGACGAAGCCACGGAAGCGGTCGAAGCCGTGGTGGAGGGGGTTGTAGCGCTTGTGGTAGCCGAGATGCCACTTGCCGAAGATCCCGCAGGCGTAGCCCGCCTGCCTGAGGAGCTTGGGGAAGACGATCTCGGTGGTCTGGAGCCCCGTGTGGTGGACGGCCTCCCTGGGGTCGGCGTTGATCACGCCTGGGATGCCCGCCCGCTCCTGGTAGCGGCCGGTCATCAGCCCGGCGCGGGTCGGGCTGCACACCACGCCGCTGGAATGGAAGTCGGTGAACTTCAGGCCCTCGGCGGCGAGGCGCTCCATGTGGGGCGTCTCGATCCAGCCGCCGTAGACGCTCGAGTCGCCATAGCCCATGTCGTCGGCCAGGATGATGATGAAGTTCGGCTTACGCATCGGAGTCTCCGCTGCTCGGGACAGGGGGTGTGTGGCCAGGACCGCGGCGGTGGTGGCCAGGCGTCGCAGGAACGCGCGGCGCGATTGCCCGTCGTTGCTCACCGTATCGCTCCCTGCTCGGGTGACCAGGCCAGGGCCTCGCCGCCGTCGGGCCTGAGGGTGAACGCGTCGGGGCCGAAGGCCGCGGGCACAGCGCCTGGCAGGACTGCGCGAACGCCTCGAAGTCGGCCGCGCTGTCGCAGAGGCCCACCCGCGCGACGCGGGGGCATCAGCGCAACGGTGGACACCTATGCCCGGACCATCTGGGCCCACCCACGCGACGCGGGGGCATCAGGCGCGCAGCTCGCGGCCGCTGACCAGCTCGTCGTGGGCTTCCAGCCGCCGGCTGCACAACAGGCCGACGGCACCCGCGCGGCGCATTCTACGCTGTCCTCTCCCGCGCGGCAAGCGGCGGTGTCACAGACGCGAGGCCGCTCACACGCGGCAGGGGACGAGCCTGGGGGCATTGCGAGTCTTCGAGCGCCGTGGCATCGCCTCAGGGAGCCGAAGGCCACTCAGGCCGGGCGGGTCGTGCCGTGTCCTGTGTCTCGGACCTGGCCAGGTCCGAGACACAGGACCGTAGCGCAGGTCAGGTGCTGTTACGACGGCGTTACACGGCCGGGCGAGCGGGCATGTTGACATTCCGCGCGCCCAAGGGAGGGGAGAAGCAGATTTCGGCGCGCGTGAGTCCTTTGTCTGACATTCCACGCGCCCAAGGGAGAGGAAGGCCACTCAGGCCGGGTGGGTCGCGCCGCGCCCCGTTGTCTCGGACCTGGCCAGGTCCGAGACACAGGACAGTGGCGCGGGCGCTGTTACGACGGCGTTACACGGCCGGGCAAGCAGGCATGTTGACATTCGGCGCGCCCATCTGATATCCTAACACCTGAGGCTGTAATGGTTTGCCGGAGGACGGCATGGTCCCAGAGATGTCGCGACGCAACTTCCTGGTGGGAACGGCCGTCGTGGCGGGCGGCGGGCTCGGACTCGGCGTCTGGCGACGCTCCCGCCAGGAGAGCCGCACGCTTAAGGCCTTCAAGGCACCAGATGTCCGAGCGTCCGATCCTCTTGTCGGCAGGGGCAAGGTGGTCGTCGCACGCGGCGAGAACCCCGCCGACAACGTCCGACGGGGACTGGCGAAGGCACAGGCCATCGAGAAGCTTGTCTCCCCAGGTGACCGCGTGGTGATCAAGCCGAACATGGCCTGGGAACTGCCGCCGAGCCAGGGCGCTAACGCGAATCCCAGGACGGTGGCGACGGTCGTCGAGCTGTGCCTGGCCGCCGGGGCGCGGGTGACGGTCTTCGACCGGACGATGTCGCGGAATCCCAGCGGCCCCTACCGCAGGAGCGGCATCGCCGAGGCCGTCCGCACGGCCGGCGGCACGGTCCATTACGTGGACGAGTCGCGCTTCCGCGAGATGGCCATCCCCGATGCGTTCGCACTCGAGCGGTGGTCCTTCTACGAGAAGGTGCTCCTCGCCGACGAGGTGGATGTGCTGATCAACATCCCGTGCGCGAAGACCCATAGCACCTCGGGCCTGACCCTGGGGATGAAGAATGCCTTCGGCATGGTGGGGGGGGAGCGGGGCCAGCTCCACCAGCAGATCCACGAGAAGATCGCGGACCTCCACCGCGTGGTGCGGGTGGACCTGACGATCCTCGATGCGACCCGCGTGATGTTCCGCAACGGGCCGAACAGCCCTCGCAAGGGCGACGTCCGCGACGACCCGGACCGCGCGCAGCGCATCGCCCTGAGCACCGACCCCGTGGCGCTCGATGCCTACGGCGCCACCCTCTTCGACATGGCGCCGGAGGACGTCGGGTTCATCCGGCGCGGCCACGAGGCGGGGCTCGGCTCGATGTCGTTCGAGGTGACCGAAGCCTAGCAGCCCGTGGCAGAAGTCCTTCGCAGACGAGTGCGAGGGATTCGGGCCGAGGTCAAGGCGCGAGATCGCAGGCGAATCGGTGGATTCGTCGAGATCTCGCAACGCGGAGATCGGCCCGAAGACCCGCACGCAGTCCGAACGGACTTCTGCCACGGGCTGCTAGGGGGAGGGCGAGGCTCCTGCCGAGCCGCCGTGCCCCCAGCAGGGAATCGGCTCGGCAGGAGCCTCGCCCTCCCCGTCAGCCCGACTGGAGCGTGAGCGTTGGCCAACGTGCGACGAGCAACCCAGACGGCCGTTTTCCTGCTGTTCATCGGCCTGCTGCTCCATGCGGCGGGCATCGAGCGGACGGCGACATGGGCGCCGGCCGAGCTGTTCCTCCGGCTCAGCCCGCTGGCCGCGCTGACGGCGATGCTGGGGGCGAAGGGCTTCATCGTCCGCTATGTGCCGGCGCTCGTCGTGCTGGCGCTGGCGGTCGCCTTCGGGCGGTTCTTCTGCGGCTGGGTGTGCCCGCTGGGCAGCACGCTCGATGCGGCGGATAAGGTGCTGGCGCGGACGCGCAAGGGCCGCCACCCGGAGTTCTACGACGGCCGCCGCTTCAAGTACTACCTGTTGGCGTTCCTGCTCGTCGGGGCGCCGCTGGGCGTCGCGGTGGCCGGGTGGTTCGACCCGATCAGCATCGCGACCCGCAGCTACGGGCTGGCGGTCGTCCCCTATGTCGTGTGGCTGAGCGGCGGGCTGTCGGCCGGGCTTTGGGGCCTGCCGGGCGGCCTGGGCGGGCCGTCGGGCACGGTGTTCCGCACGCTCCTTGGCGACGCCGCGGCGCCGGCCTATCAGTTCCACCTCCTTCTCTTCCTCATCTTTCTGGCCATCCTGGGCGTCGGGGTGTGGTATCCGCGCTACTGGTGCCGCAACCTGTGTCCGCTCGGCGCGATGCTCGGGCTGGCGTCGCTCAGGCACGTGCTCAAGCGGTCGGTGAGCGACCAGTGCATCTCGTGCCACAAGTGCGAGCGGGCCTGCCCGATGGGCTGCATCACCGACGGCGGGAAGGGCACGATGGCGGGGGAGTGTATCCTCTGTCTGCGGTGCCAGGAGGTGTGCCCGACGGACGCGATCCGCTTCCTGCGGCGGCAGCCGGCCGAGCAGGAGGCGGCGGTGGACGTGAGCAAGCGCGGCTTTCTCGCGACCCTGGGCGCGACGGCCGTGGCCCTGCCGGCGCTGGGGGTGAACCCGGCGCGGCATCGCTATAAGGACCGCCTGCCGGCGCTGCGGCCGCCAGGGGCGCGGGAGGAGGACGAGTTCCTCTCCCGCTGCGTGCGGTGTGGGGAGTGCATGCGGGTGTGCCCGACCCATGGGCTTCAGCCCGCAGCGTTCGAGACGGGTGTCGAGGGGCTGTGGACGCCGCGCCTGGTGCCGCGGATGGGCTACTGTGTTTACGATTGCACGCTGTGCGGCCAGGTCTGCCCGTCGCAGGCCATCGAGCAGCTCACTGTGGAGCAGAAGCACGAGCGGTCGCTCGGCAAGGCGAAGTTCAATCGCAGCCGCTGCATCCCGTGGCGGGGGTACGCGCGGTTCCGCGATGACCTCGATGAGTGGGAGGACTGCAACTGCGGGACCTGCGAGGAGGCCTGCCCCGTGCCTGGGAAGGCCATCCGCTACACGCGCTTCGTCGGAGAGGTCAACGGGCAGACGGTTCACATCGACCGGCCCTATGTGGTCGAGGACCTGTGCGTGGGCTGCGGGTTCTGCGAGAACGTATGTCCCGTGGCGGGGGAGGCGGCCATCCGCGTCGAGGGCCCTGCGGGCAGGGCGACGATCGCCGAGGGGCCTGCGGGCGAGCCGCTCGGCTTCGCGTCGCTCTATCCCGCGGACATCAGCGGCTGGAAGCTCGAAGGGGCGCCGTCCGCCTACGTCGGGGGCAAGCAGCTCTACGATCTCATCGACGGCGCCGGCGAGCCATATTTGACCTATGCCTTCGTGGCGCTCGCCGAGGGCCGCTACACGAAGGGCAAGGGGGAGCTGAGCGTCCGGGTCTGGCAGTTCGCCACGCCGGAGGAGGGGTTCGGGGGCTACAGCTACGAGGTGAGCCGCGGCGCCGAGGCGGCGGTCGCGGGCATCGGCCATGGGGCGGCGCGGTCGGCGGCCGAGTTCTGGGTTTGGCACGGCCCGGCCTTCATCCACATCGCCGACTACGGGCAGGAGCCCGCGTCTGCGGAGGACATGGAGGCCGTGGCGAAGGCGCTGGTGAGCCAGCTTCCGGAGGCGGAGGGGAGGCGCCCGGCCATCGTCGGCGCGCTGCCGGTGGAGGGCCTGATGCCGACCAGCGTCAGCTTCTTCCACCATGAGGAGCTGGCGCTGCCGGACCGTCTGCCGCGGGAGCTGTCGGGGCCGAAGGGCCTGGCCATCACGTCGCAGACGCCTGCGGCCTTCGCGGCCTACGCGGGGGAGGGCGGTGAGACGGCCTGCTACGTGGTGGTCGTCGAGCAGGCGACCGAGGCGGCTGCGGCCGCGGCGCTCGCGCGCTGCAAAGCCTTGCTCTCGGACAAGGCGGTCGAGGGGGAGAAGGCGATCTACAAGATGGGCGACGGCGACGTCGAGGCCCTCGTGCAGCGCGGGTCTCGGGTCGGCGCCGTCGTGCGAGCGAAGACCGTGGAGCGGGCGAGGCAGGCGGCGAGCCGGCTCGCTGACTCCATGGGGCGATAGAGAGATGTCGAGGACAAGTGGGTTGGCCGAGACGCACGACACGCCCGATGGCGCCAGCAAGAGCCCCGGCAGCGCCGGCGGCAAGCGGCGTGTCGTCTACGACTACTACAAGCTGCTGGGCGTCGGCCGCGGCGCGAGCGGGCTGGAGATCGAGGCCGCCTTCCGCCGTAAGGCCGAGGCCTGCCACCCGAGCCGCAGGCCCGGCGACGAGGCGGCGGCGCGCCGATTCCGCCTCCTCGAAACCGCCTACCAGGTGCTCTCCGACCCCGCGCGCCGCGCGAAGTACGACCGCCTGATCGACCAGCGCGCCGTCCAGCCCCCCGCCCCGCAGGCGCGGCCCACGGCCCGCGCCGCGAGGCCAAACGCCAAGGCGGGACGCGCCAGGGTCGTCGTCCAGGCCGCGCCCGACCAGGCCCGCCGCCGCCAGCGCCTGCGCCGGCGCACCAGGGCCGAGCAGCTCGCCATCGCCACCCTCAAGCACATCCTGTGGTGGGGCCTCTCCGCCGGCGTCCATGGTCTCGTGCTCCTCATCCTGGCGAACTGGTATCTCACGCCGAGGCCCACGCGAGACCTGTTCGAGAAGATCAAGATCTACGACATCGTCCCCGAGCCGCCGAAGCCGCAGCCGCTCGATATCTCGACCAAGATTGACCCTGCGCCCCCCATCCCCGAGCCCAGCTTCCTGCCGCCCGAGCTCGACCCGGTGATCGACAAGGACGCTCTGGCGGAAGTCAAGCGGCTGGCGAAGGCCAAGATCGCGGCGGTCATAGGCCCTTTCGGCAACCGCACGGCCGCGGGCCGCGCCCAGGCCATGCAGGGCGGCGGCGCCACCGCCGCCTCCGAGAGCGCCGTGAACGCCGCGCTCGCCTGGCTCGCCGACCACCAGCTCAGCACCGGCGCCTGGCGCACCGACCGCGAGCTCGCGCGATGGGCAGACCCCGGCGTCACGGGCCTCGCCACCCTCGCGTTCCTCGGAGCGGGCCACACCCACAAGCAGGGACGCTACCGCGAGACCGTCCGCCGGGCCCTCGCCTACCTCAAGGAGCAACAGGACACCGAGGGCTGCATCGGCCGCAAGGGCGGGATGGCGCGGACAGGCCATATGTACAATCACGGCATCGCAACCCTCGCCCTGGTCGAGGCTTACGCGATGACCAAGGACCCCCTGCTCCGCGAGCCGGCCACGCGGGCCGTGGACTTCATTTCCCAGGCCCAGAACGCGACCGGCGGCTGGCGGTACTACTTCAACTCCGCCGACGCCGACTCCTCGGTCGGCGGCTGGATGGTCATGGCCCTCCGCTCCGCCAGGCTCGCCGGCATCCTGGTGCCTGAGAAGACCTGGGTGGGCGCCCGCAAGTTCTTCGCCTCCGTCACAAATCGAGAGCACGGCTGGACTTCCTACATGGCGGGAATGCAGCCGAGCTCCGCCGCCCTCGTCGCCGTCGGGCTGCTGTGCAACCAGTACCTCGACCCGGAGCCCGACGACGACTACGTGAAGCTCGCGAGCCGGGCCATCCTCAAGTTCGAGCCGCGATGGGTGCCCCTCAGCAAGCGGGACCGCATGGACCTCGAGAACATGGCCATCCGCAGCCCTGGTGCAAATGACTTCTATTTCTGGTATTACGCCAATCTCGCGCTCCATCAGCGGCGGGGCGACGTGTGGGAGGAGTGGCATCCGAAGGTCCGCGAGACCCTGCTCAAGGCCCAAGAGCGCGGCGGGAAGGACGACGGGAGCTGGCCGCCCATCTCCCGCTGGTCGCTTCGAGGCGGTCGCGTCTACTCGACGGCGATGGCCACGCTCACCCTCGAGGTCTACTACCGCTACGCCCCGATCTACCGCGACGTCGTGGACGAGGTGCTCGCCGCATATGGGTATGCCATCGACAGTTACAACGATTTCGTCCGCGTCGCCTTCAAAGACGAGCAGGCCGCCGCGAAGGCCGCGAAGGCGGCGATCGACAGGATCAACGACTTCCTCATCCGCACCCAGCCCACCGGCGACGACGAGCCTGACGCCGCCACCCAGGGCCGCCGCCGCAAGGCCGTCGAGATGCTCATCTCCATCTATCGAGTCCGCAAGGACTACGGGCGAGCCATCGCCTACCTCGAAGCCGTGCCCAAGCACTTCCCCGACGAGGAGGGCGACGTCCAGCGCCGCCGCCTGCTCGCCCACTGCCACCTGCTCCTCTCCCAGGAATTGGCGGAGGCCGGCCAGACCGATAAGTCCAGAGACCACGAGGGGTTAGCCCTCGAGATCTTCGAGACGCTGCTCGCCGAGAAGGCTCCGGGGTCGAACCCGCAGCTCGAGTTGTGGGTCGCCGCGCGCCTTTTCGAGCGGGGCAAGTGGGAGGCGGCGCTCGAAATCTATCGCGAGCACGCCAGCCGGCTCAAGGACACCGCCGACAAGAAGAAGGCGGCCTACCTCTATCGGCGTATCGTCACGTGTGCCAAGGAGTTGCGGCGCTTCCGCACCGCGTCCTACTGGCTGCGGCAGCTTCGCAAGATCGTCGGCCCGTCGCTGGAGATGCTCCGCGAGGAGGCCGACCTCGAGCGCATGCGGGGCCGCTACACCTCGGCGCGCCGCATCTACGAGGCCCTCTTGCCGCGACTGGCCAAGCTAAGTCCCGAGTGGTGGCAGACTTACCACGACCTGCTCGAATCCGCCCTGCTCGAAGGCCGCACACAGTACGTGACCAAGGAGATCGGGAAGCTCCAGGTCCTCCACCCGGACATGGGCGGGCCTGGGAGCCGCCGGCGGATGCTCCTGCTCTACCGCCGTGCGGCGCAGGCCGCTCGGAGCTGACGGGCGGGAAGAGCGGCGGCAGCGCGTAAGCAACGGGATAGCCATCACTTACGTCAGCGGGGGCACGGCTCGTGGGCGAGATCAAGCCGCCACAGCCCGTGAAGCTCCTGGTCGGGATGCTCGCCCAGCGGGCCGAGTGGCTCGAGGCCGCCGAGCGGCTGCTCGCCACGGCATTCGGCCCCATCGACTTGGCGAGCGGCCTCATCCCCTTCGACTTCACCGACTACTACGAGCCCGAGATGGGGCCTGGCCTGCTCCGTAAGTTCCTAACGCATCGTGACTTACTCTCTCCTCGTGACATCGCGGGCATCAAGCTCGCGACCAATGCGATGGAGGCGCGCCTCGCCGAGGAGCTGGGCGCGGACGTGCCGCGGCCCGTGAACCTCGATCCCGGCTATCTCGACGGCTCGAAGCTGGTGCTCGCCACCACAAAGGACTATACGCACAGGATTTACGTGGGCGACGGCATCTACGCCGAGATCACCCTGACCTGGCGCAAGGGCGCCTGGCAGCCCACGCCCTGGACCTATCGCGACTATCGGAGCGAGCCCTACATCGCCTTCTTCGCCCAGGCCCGCGCCCGGTACCTCGAGCAGCGCCGGGCCGAGGCATGACCTGCTGCCGGTTGCCGACCGGATAACGCCCATCCGGGCGCGCCGAATCGGACTCGCGGGGCGCGCCGGATGGGACTCGTGGAGTTCCCCCATGCGCGAAGCGGCACTCATGGCCACGGCCCTCGTCGTAAGTCTTGCTACATCTTCTATGTCGGGCACCTTCACGTTCCGTAACGGCCCGTTGGGCCTCACGTTCGACTCCTCGACGGGCGTCGTGACCCGACTCGCACTTGCCGAGGAGACCCTCGCGGAGTCGGCGGGGCCATGGCCCTTCAGCTTTGGGGTCGGGCCGTCGCCGGGCCGGGTCCGGTGGGCCGAGCAGCTCGGGCACGAGCGCAAGCTGGTCAAGCGGGCGCAGCCGCGGCCCGACACCCTCGAGCTGACGGTCCGCGTCGGCCCCTACGAGGTGGTCGATCGGTACCGGCTCCACGCCGATCGCCCCCGCCTCGATCGCTCGGCGACCCTGACCAACCGGGGCGCCGAGGCGGTCAAGCTCCGCGGCTTCGCCTTCCACCTCCACGGCCTGCGGGCGCCGGCCAACGGCTTCTATCGCTTCCCCGGCAAGTGGCCGCCGCGGTCGAACCCCTTCGGGGCCATGAAGCCGGGCACCCATCGGGGCGGTCGCGGCTCCATCGCGCCGGCCTTCGCGCAGCTCGGGCCGAAGCGGTGCCTGATGTGGGCGAGCTGCACCACCGACTCCCCGTCGGTCCGGATCACGGAAGGGGAGGGGAGCTTCCGCGTCAGCCAGGGCGTCGGGGCCGCCGGCTATCTGCGGCCGAACGAGCCGCAGGCGATCGGCTTCGTCACGATGGAGGTCGTGCCCAAGCCCTACTGGGAGGCGCTGCCCCATCTCTGGGCGTGGATGGACAGCGTGGGGATCAAGGTGCCCGCCGACCGGCCCCGCTGGGTCGAGGAGGCCATCCTCTACGAGTTCCACCCAGGCGGCACCATCGGCAGCAACTGGACGGACCTCGGCGGCTTCAAGGCCGCGACCGAGAAGCTGCTGCCCACCATCCCCAAGCTCGGCTGCACCGCCATCTGGATCCAGCCCATCGAGTATCGCTCGCCCTACTGGCCCCTCGACTACTACCGCTTCATGGACGGCCTCGGCACGGCCGACGAGTACAAGGCCCTCGTCGCCAAGGCCCACGAGCTCGGCCTCAAGGTGATCCAGGACATCGTGCCCCACGGCGGCGCGCCCCAGGCCGTCCACAACCAGGCGCACCCCGAGTTCATGCTCCGCCGCGAGGACGGCTCGCATCTGACCTACTGGCTCAACGACTTCGCACGCCCCGACTGGCAGGACTTCATCGGGAAGGTCGCGGCCCACTACGTCCGCGAGTATGGCGTGGACGGCTACCGCATCGACGCCTGCTACGGCAGCAAGGAGCTGAACTGGGACCCCAAGATCCCCTACGCCCGCGCCAGCCACGCCCGTCTCAAGGGCGGCCTCGCGATGGTCAAGCGCATCCGCGACGAGGTCCGCAAGCTCAAGCCGCAGGACGGCGCGGTCCTCGCCGAGGTCGAGAGCGCCCGCCACGCGGCGGTCAGCGACTTCCAGTACGACTTCGGCCTCTGCTACAACGTCCTCCACGCCTGGCGGAAGATGCCCGCCGCCGAGTTCGTGCCCCTGCTCCAGGACTACCTCGAGGAGCAGAAGTACGTCTACCCCCGCGGCACCCTCTTCCTGCGGCACGTCGAGAGCCACGACAGCCTGCGCTCCCAGGGCTGGTACGGCGTCGAGGGCATGCGCGCCATGTACGCCCTCACCGCCTGGATACAGGGCGTTCCGCTCATCTACCTCGACCAGGAGATCGGCCACAGCTTCGCCCTCCGCGAGATCAACGAGCTGCGCAAGAGCCGTCCCGAGCTCTCCTGCGGCGACGCCTTCTACCGGGCCGTGAACTGCGATCAGCCCGGCGTCTTCACGTGTCTGCGGCGAGCTGACGGCAGATCAAGCGTTGTCGCGATCAACCTTGGACGAGACGCGGTGAAGGCGAACATCGCGTCGCCAGGTGGGCGCGCTACGCTCGAGCTCCGGCCTCTCGAATGCGCGCTGCTGCCTCGGGCCTCTATTGGCACGAGAGAGTCACAGCCGGTGGCGGACGCGACGACGCGGCGCTTCGGGAACGTCCCGGTCCTCTTCCCCCACGCGCGAGGGTGGTTCGTGGATACGATCGAGGGCCGCCTGCGCGACGAGCACCGCCTTCGGCATGGTTGGGCGCCGCCGCAGAAGCGCTCTTCCATCTACTGGCGCGCGCAAGGCACCGACGACATCTGGCGAAGCGACACGGCCCCCCTTCATCCGGCAGTGCCTCGAGTCGGCGTGTTCGATGTCGATGGCAAGTGGACTGTCTGGACATTCCGGACGCCGTCTGCGAAGCTGCTGCGCTTCACCGAGCAGTATGAGGCACACGGCGGGCTCAACGTGTTGGGCGTCGAGCGGGGCGAAGCTGCCCAGGTCCGAACGCC
>CAZDNN010000148.1:0-11956 GCA_964506385.1 uncultured Planctomycetota bacterium | reverse complement strand
GCTACGCCACCGGCTGCTTCGGCAAGTGGCACAACGGCGCCCACTACCCCCACCACCCCAACGGCCAGGGCTTCGACGAGTTCCTCGGCATCTGCATGGGACACTGGAACAACTACTTCGACATCGAGATGGACCACAACGGCCAGCCCGTCGCAACCAAGGGCTACACGGCCGACGTGCTGACCGACGCCGCCATCGCCTTCATCGAGAAGCACCGCGGCCGGCCCTTTTTCTGCTACGTGCCCTACAACACGCCCCACACCCCCTGCCAGGTGCCCGACCGCTACTTCGACAAGTACAGCCAGCGCGGCTTCGACGACCGCACGGCCGCCATCTACGGCATGGTCGAGAACCTCGATGACAACCTCGGCCGCCTCCTCGCCACGCTCGACCGACTCGGCCTCGCCGACGACACCATCGTCGTCTTCTTCACCGACAACGGCCCCAACGGCCGACGCTACAACGGCGGCATGCGCGGAGCCAAGGGCAGCGTCCACGAGGGAGGCGTCCGCGTCCCCTGCTTCATCCGCTGGCCCGGGCACATCAAGCCCGGCATCGAGATCAAGCCCATCGCCGCCCACATCGACCTGCTGCCGACCCTCGTCGAGCTCACGGGCGTGCCCATGCTCGAAACCAAGCCGCTCGACGGCGCGAGCCTCGCCCCCCTGCTGCTGGGGCAGAAGGTCGAGTGGAGGGACCGCATGCTCTTCGAGGGCCGCGGCAGCCGCAGCGCCGTCCGCACCCAGCGCTACCGCCTGGTCGTCGAGGGCCGCAAGGTCCAGCTCTACGACATGGCCGCCGACCCGGGCCAGAAGAGGAACATTGCGAAGGAGAAGCCCGACGTCACCGCGAGGCTCAAGGCAGCGCTCGACGAGTGGCTCAAGGAGGTCACCGCGCAGGCCGGCGGCAAGTTCCCCATCCCCGTGGGCCACGCGGCGATGCCGCGGGTCGAGATGATGACCCCCGAGGGGACGTGGAGCGGCGGCCTGCGGTTCGGCGGCCGCTTCGCCAACAACAACTGGCTGACCGGCTGGACGAGCCTCGACGCACAGGTCAGTTGGGACATCGAGGTGGTGCACGCGGGCCGCTACGAGGTCGCCCTCAAGTACATCTGTCCCAAGGCGGATGTCGGCTCAACCGTGCGGGTCGAGGCCGCCGGGGCCACGGTCGAGGGCACGATCGACAGGGCGCAAGAGCCCAACACCGTGCCGAGCCGCGATCGCGTGCCCCGCAAGGAGGTCCAGGAGCGGCGATGGGGCATCAAGACCCTCGGCACCCTCCAGCTCCCCAAGGGCCGCACGAAGCTCACCATCAAGGCCCTCACGAAGCCCGGCAAGGCCGTCATGGACCTCAAGGCCCTCATCCTTCGACGGCTCGACTGAGCCAAGACCCGGTTCCGGCTTCCCCCTCCCGCCTGGAGCGGGAGCCGAACGTGTCCGTGACCTGGGGAGAGGACTGAAAGGAGGCGGTGTGAGAGCGTGCATCAACCAGGTGACCCTGGGCGAGCGGGACTTCCGCCAAGTGGTGGAGGCGAGCGCCCGCGCGGGGTTCACCGCCATGGAGTTGTGGCTGCCCTACGTCGAGGGGTATCTCGCCGCCGGCCACTCCGTCTCTGACGCTCGGGCTGTCCTGAGCGACAACGGCGTGGCGGCTGTCGGCGCGTGCTTCGTGATGGGGCTGCTGTGCTCGACCGCGGAGGGCAAGCGCGAGACCTTCGATCTCGCCAAGGCGCGCTTCGAGCTCTGCCAGGAACTCGGGGCACCCGTCATCGCCTGCGTGGGCGACGGCCCCGACGAGCCCACTCCCGAGGACTACCGCCGCGCCGCCGAGCGCGCCCGCGAGGTCGGCGACCTGGCCTGGAGCTTCGGCCTCACCGTCGGCATCGAGTTCGTCGCCGGCTTCCGCTTCCTCGGCACCCTTGCCACCGCGGCCCGGCTGGTCGCCGAGGCCGACCACCCCCACGTCGGCGTGCTCTTCGACGTCTTCCACTTCTGGGCCGGCCGCAGCAAGATGGCGGACTTCGATGAGCTGGCCGATGCGCAGGTCGCCCTCGTCCACCTCAACGACGTCGCCGACGTGCCCCGCGAGACCGTGACCGACGCCCAGCGCGTGCTGCCCGGCGACGGCGTCGTGCCGTTGCCGGACATCATCGCCCGCCTCAGGGCCGCGGGCTACGACGGCTGCTACTCCCTCGAACTCTTCGACGAGACGCTCTGGCAGCTCGAGCTCCCGGAGGCGGCGAGCCGCGCCTGGGCCGCCTGCCAGCGGCTGAGCTAGCTGAAAGGCACCCCATGCCCCGCACCCTGGTCGCCATCGCCACCTACAACGAGCTGGAGAACCTGCGCCCCCTGGTCGAGCAGATCCTCGGCCTCGGCGTCCCCGACCTCAACATCCTGGTTGTCGATGACAACTCGCCCGACGGCACGGGCCAGCTCGCCGACGAGCTGGCCGCCGAGCACCCCGAGGTTAAGGTCGTCCACCGCAGGGCCAAGCTCGGACTCGGCACCGCGCAGACCGGCGCCATGCAGATGGCCCAGCTCGAAGGCTACGACTACATCATCACCATGGACGCCGACTTCTCCCACGACCCGAAGTACATCCCCACGATGCTCGAACACATGGACGACTGCGATCTGGTCATCGGCTCGCGTTACGTCGCAGGCGGCGCCACGGAGGACTGGGGGGCGGTGCGGAAGTTCATGAGCTGGGGCGCCAACACCTTCGTGCGGCTCGGCCTGGGCCTCAAGCCACACGACTGTAGCAGCGGATTCAAGTGCTATCGCGTCGGCACCCTCTGTCGCATCGACCTGAGCAACGCCGTCGCCAGGGGCTACGCGTTCCAGGAGGAGATCGTCTACAGGCTCCAGCTCATGGGCGCGACCATCGGCGAGGTGCCCATCACCTTCGTCAACCGCAAGCGGGGCGAGACGAAGATGGGCCTCGGCGAGATCATCGGCCTCTTCACCACCGTCGTCCGCCTCCGATGGCGCCGCCTCACGGCCAAGTTCAGCGGCCGAGGCGGGTTGTAGAACAAGAAGCCTGGCGACTATTCGGCCCGCTGAAGTGCCGCCGAGCCGCCGCAGGCGGCAGTTGCCGCCAGGCGCCATCCCTGCTGTCACTTGGCGACTGGGGCGACGGTGAAGCGGTAGGGGCGGCCGCCGCGGATGTCGAACTCGATGCGCTCGCCGTGGGGCTCGGCGCGGAGGAACGTCTCGATCGCCTGCTTCGTCAGTTCCCCCTCCGCCCAGACCAGTTGGCCGTCGAGCCGCACCGCGGGGCTGGCCATGCCGCCGACAGGCAGCGCGATGGTCGCCACTGCGCCCTTCGGCACGCTGGCCTCCAGGGTCAGCGCCCCCGTGTCCCTCTCCCGTCGCACGCTCACCGCAACCAGGCCACGCGGCGTGGGCACGCTGGCCGCCGCCTGTTCGAGGTCGCAGAGCGTCGGCGCGATGAGGACCTTCGCAAAGCCCGGAGCCAGGGGGCGGACGCCGACCGTCCAGGCGGGCAAGAGATACGTGGGCGCGCCGCTCCAGGCGTGGCACCAGCTCGCGCGGGGGTGCCAGTGCTCCCACCACGTCGTCGCCCCGCCGTCCAGCATCACCTTCCAGCCGCGGCGGATCGCGCCGAGCGCCGCGCCGGCGCGGCCCTCGCGGAAGAGCATCTCGAGCACGAAGCTCATGAAGTAGGGCGAGCAGTGCGACGTCGGATCCGCCTGGATGAGGCGGGCCACGTGCTCCGTAGCGGCCCGCCGCCGCTCGCCGTCCGCCAGCCCGCAGAGCACCGCCAGGGCATTCGCCTGGACCGACCGGCTGCGGGACAGCCCTTTGCTGCTGCGGCAGTCGGCGTAGCAGCGGCCGTCGGCGGCCCACAGGCGGGCGTTGAACGCGCCCTCGACGGCGTCGGCCTGCTCCGCATAGCGCTCGGCCGCCGCCGGGTCGCCGAGGTGCCGGGCCATCGCCGCGGCGTCGCACAGCGCGCGATGGTAGAGGGCATTGAGCGCCGCGCACTCGCCCGCTTTCTCCACGCTCGCCGCGTCGATGAACGTCCAGCCCGGCACGTCGGCCAGCAGACCGTGGCGATCCACATGCCTGCGGAACCACGCCAGCAGCCTGACGGCCTGGGGCCACGTCTCGCGCATCGGCCCGTCGTCGCCGCTCAGCCACCAGTGCTCCCGCAGGCCGCTCACCCACAGGGCCGCGTAGTCGGGCAGCACCGCCGGCTGCCCGCCCGCTGGGTAGGCCGCCAGCACGCTGCCGTCACGCCGCTGCGACCAGGCGATCTGCCGCAGGCCGTTCGCCGCCAGCCGCCCCTCGCCGAAGGCGTAGGCCGCGGTTTGCATCTCCACCCGCGCGTCGCCCCACCACTGCGCCCGTTCCCGGCTCGGGCAGTCAATGAATGCGTCCTGCATGCACAACTGACAGGTGTAGGCGCCCGTCGCCCAGATGCGGTCCAGCAGCGGGTCGCTCGAGCGGAAGCCGCCTGCCTCCCGGACCGGGAAGTGCTCCAGGTCCAGCGTCACGGCGTCGATCTCGACGGGGCCTTCGAGCGCGCGAAGCGAGAGCTGGAGGTAGCGGAAGGCCCGCTGGCCGAAGGGTTCCCAGGTCAGTGGACCGGGCCGCAGGACCAGGCGGTCGGCGCTCAGCGTGCCGCCGCGGCTCGGGTCCACGCGCCCGTCGGTCAGGGTCTCGGCGTAGCCAATGTCCAGGGTTCCGCCGCGGCTGTCCGCCACGACGACGCGTGGCCGGCCCACGACCTCGCGCCCGAAGTCCAGGACGACAAACGCGCTCGCGCCCTCCGCCGCCGTGATGGTCGCGCATCGCCCGTCGCGCGCCAGGAGCGCCGCGGGGGCCTCCACCGCGCAGGTGGCCAGATCGGCGTGTGGCTCCGTGGCCATGGCCTCGGCCAGCTTCGCCGGCGGCGGCACCCCTCCCTGGCCCTGGCCGACCCCCACGACCCCGGCGGCTCGGACCTCGCGACGGGCCATCTGCGGCACAGGGCTCGCGACGAGGCCCGCCCACGGCTTCGTGCCAAGTGCGGGGCCGACCACCGTCGCCCCGTGCCAGTCGAAATCGCCGAAGGTGGCGCTCCGCCAGCCTACCGGCTCCCGGCGCGCGTCGAACACCTCGAGGAAGCCGCCCTTGGGATTCACCCGCGGCACGTCGGCACGCCAGCCGCGAGCTGGCAGCACCACCCACGTCCCGTCGGTCTGGACGCGCACCGTCTCTCCGGCCGACGCGATGTCCGCCTGGAACAGGAAGCCCGCGGCACCCGGAACGTAGAACTGTGTGCCGACGCCGTAGTGGTGGACGAGCGCCGCGATGGCGTTCTGGCCGGGTCTCAGGGCGGCGCGGATATCGAGGGTATCGAAATACTGGTGCTGGGGGTCGCACCTGGCGGGGCCTGCTCCGACGAGTTGGCCGTTGACCCACAGACGGTAGCGGCTGTCAGCCGAGACATGCGCCACTGCTTTGCCGACCCGCCCGGGCAGCACAAAGCTCTTCCTGACATACAGATATGCATTTCGCGGCGCCCGTTCCTCTCCGTCCCATACCCATGTCGCCCGCCACGTAGGCGCGCGCCCTGCCGCCGCGGCACACGCGAGCGCCAGCCCGACTGCCAGCCCCAGCGCCCGCTTCTCGCCCATCCAGTTCTCCTGGCCGCGTCTCGCTCCGTGTCGCCCACATTATACCGAGCGCCCGGCGCATGGCAACAGCAGCGGACAAGGCAGATACACCTCGCCTCGGCCAGGCCATGACGAAGTCCATTCTGTCGCCAGCAGCGCGGGGGCTGGAGTGCGTGAGTGGCTCGGAGGGGGCGGCAGGGTGGTAGCGGTTGAGCGCTAGAGCATTTCATGACGGCCGTCAAGCGCCCCGCGGCCGATGGAACGGGTAGGCGCCCATAGGATGAGGCGGAGGAGGGGAAAGGCCCATTGGGGACCGCGGGACCCGTGGCTGGACGAGCGGGGGGGTACCGGTTTAGCGCAAAAGCGCTATAGCGCTAATCAGTCGGAACCGCCCTCCCAGAAACCCATACGCCGGGACCGCATGCTTCCCGCCGACGCCAGGCCAGAGGCAAGGGCATGCCCACCACCGAATGCCACAGCGCGGCAAGTCCCGTCACGAAGACCAGGCGGCCGGCGAATTGACACGTACGAGGCACTCTGCTTCAATGAGGCGGCGTCAGCCCCGATGGGCCGAAGCGGGGGACGCGGCCCACCCGGCGGCGACGGAGCGCTCCATGTTCCGACGGATTCTGGCTTTGCTGCTCGGGACCCTGGCGTTCGCCGTGGCCCAGTACCTCTGGCTGCGCTCGGTGCTGGTGCCCGTGCCGCCCGAGCCCGGGCCGCTCCTCCAGACCGAGTGGGCGTGGCTCGTCGCCTTCCTCTCAGCGCCGCTGCGCTCGCTGACGGTCTATGCGTTCCTCCTGGTCGCCAACGGGGCATACCTCTACAACCTGTGCTTCCACTTCGATCGCAAGCCGCGCTGGCAGGCGGCGGCCTACATCATCTGGTACGTCCTGCTCTTCCTGTTTTTCGTGGCGGTGGCAACGGGGCCGATGGCGGAACGGTGGCACTTCGGCGGGATGCACCGCCTGCTGCTCTACGGCCTGTTCCTGCTGATGACGACGGCGTGCTTCCACGTGCCGGTGATGTTCGGGTTCCTTCTGGCGGTGCTCGTCTCGTATTTCGTGCTGCCGTTCTACGCGGAGGCGACGCTGGCGCTCCTGAGCGTGCTCTACCTGGTGGCGCTGGCGCTGCTGAGCCACGCCCGGCGGACGCGGAGCTACGTGGTGCTGACCTGCTTCCTGATGGGCTTCGTGCTGCTGCTCGTGGTGTTCTTCCCGCTGGTGAATCTGGCGACGCAGCGGTCGCCCCAGGATCTGGATCGTCTGCTGCGGGGCACCGATGCGAGCGCGGCGGCGACCCGGGACGCCATCGTGGTGAGCCTGAAGACGGCCACGGTCTCCACCCTGATCGTCCTGGTGCTGGGGGTGCCGCTGGCTTACGTGCTCGTGCGGGGGCGGTTCCCGGGCCGGGGCGTCCTCGATGCGATGGTGGACCTGCCGATCGTCCTGCCGCCGCCTGCGGCGGGGATCGCGCTGGCCATGCTGGTGGGTCCGGACCCCGGGTTCGCCGGCTGGCTCGAGCAGCATCTGGGCCTGCGGCTGGTGGGCGACTGGAAGGGGGTCTGCCTGGCGCAGATCTTCGTGAGCAGCCCGTTCCTGATCCGGTCGGCCATGGCGGCGATCCGCTCGGTGGATCCCCGTCTGGAGCACGTGTCGCGGACGCTGGGTGCGCGGCCGGGGTGGACGGTGGCGCTGGTGACGCTGCCGCTGGCGGCGCGCGGGATCTTCATTGGCTGCATCCTGGCGTGGGGGCGGGCCATCGGCGAGTTCGGCTCGGTGGTCATCCTCGCGCCGCACCCTGAGACGATGCCGGTGCGGATCTACAACCTGTTCGTCGGCTCGGGCGACAAGGGGCCGAGCATGACGGTGGCGATCCTCATGGTCGTGATGTGCACGGCGGTCTTCGCGGGCCTCCATCTGCTCGCCTCGCGGACCCTGTGGCGCAACGTCCACACGGTGTGGAGTCGGTTCGGTGATCAGGACAGAGCGGCTGACTAAGCGGGTCGGCGACTTCGTCCTCCGCAACATCTCCTTCGAGGTGGGCGAGGGGGACTACGTGGTCCTGCTCGGGCCGACGGCCAGCGGCAAGACGGTGCTGCTCGAGACGATCGTGGGGATCAACCAGCCGGAGAGCGGGACGGTGTGGCTCGACGGGCAGGACGTGACCCACTGGGCGCCGGAGCGGCGTGGGATCGGCTTCGTCTACCAGCGATCGATGCTTTTCCCGCACCTGTCGGTCCGCCACAACATCGGATACGGCCTCTTCTTCCACGGTGTGCCGATGCATCAGTGGGGCGAGCGGGTCGCCAGCCTCGCGCGCCTGCTGGCCATCGAGAGCATCCTCGACCGCAGCATCGAGGGCCTGTCGGGCGGCGAACGGCAAAAGGTGGCCCTGGCCCGCGCGCTGGCCATTCAGCCGCGGGTGCTCCTGCTCGACGAGCCGCTGGCACCGCTCGACCCCGTGTCGAAGGAGGCGCTTCGCACCGAGCTCCAGGCGCTCCATCGCGAGACGGGCACGACCATCATCCACGTGACCCACGACCAGGAGACCGCGCGGGTGCTCGGCCAGCGGATCGGCATCCTGAGCCAGGGCCAGCTCCTCCAGTTCGGCGCCACCGACGAGGTCTTCAACCGCCCGGCGTCGGCCTTCGTCGCGCGGTTTGTGGGCATGCAGAACGTCTTCGCCGGCGAGGCCCGGCCCGAGGGGGGGCTCGCGCGGATCGAGTTGGGGGCGGGGGAGCTGTTCGCCGAGACGGCGCTCGCGGGGCGGGTCGGGCTGTGCGTGCGGCCCGAGCTGATCCACATCGAGCCCGTGGCCGAGGACGTGGCGACGCTTGTGCCCGAGGCGCCGCAGTGCCAGATCGCCGGGGTGCTCGAGTCGACGTCGGACCGCGGCGCTGTGGTCCGCCACACGGTCGTCACAGCGGAGGAGCACTTCGTGGTGCTCCAGACGAAGAAGGAGTATGCGGCCTGCCCGCTGTCCGTGGGGCAGCAGGCGGCGCTGAGCTTCGGTCCCGAGGCCGTCCACGTCTTCCCATACGAGGAAGAGGCCACGGCATGATGGACAGTGGGCGGGATACCTGAGGAGTGGCCAGGCTTGGAGCTTCCTTTCGGCATCCAGGGCGACCGGCTGGTCATCAAGAAGGTGCTGACCAGGGCGGTGCTGCCGCTGGGCAACACGGCGCTGGACCTGCTGCCCTTCCTGATCATGGCCGGGCTAATGGTGGTCGCGGCGCTGCTGATCCGTTGGAAGTTCCCGCGCAAGCCGCCCATCGTGCTGCCCCGTGACCGTCAGTGGGTCAGGCGGCTGGTCCAGTTCGTCTCCGCCGTCGCCTTCATCATGGGCGTGCACCCCTGTGCGTGCATGACCCGCGACCTGGTGCTGGGCGCGAACGCGCTGGGCCGCGACGATCTGAACGCCTTCAAGTACCTGGTGGTGTTCGCCACGGTGGCGGTGGGCACGATGTTCTTCGGGCGGGTCTTCTGCGGGTGGATCTGCCCTCTGGGCTTCGTGCAGGAGCTGCTGGCGAAGCTGTCAGCGTGGCTGGGCCGCACGACGGCCCTCGTGCTGCGCCGCATCGTGAGGCTGTGCGACTGGCTGGGCGCGCGGCGGGCCGCCATGGGGCGAACGGGAGGTGGCTGGACGGACAGGCTGCGTGCGACGATCGAGCTGTCGCTTCTGCCCAATCTCGCGGCGATTGGCCTCGCGGTCAAGTGGTCGCTGACCATCGCGCTGATGGTCGCGCTCTTCGTCAGCTCGTTCCTGACGAAGCCGGCGAAGTTCTCGTTCATCGAGCACGCCATGGTCTTCGCGACGATCGGGCTGTGCCTGATCGTGATGTGGGTGCTGGCGGATCGGCGGTCGGAGTGGTGGGTGAAGAGCCGCCTGCGGTACGTGGTCCTCGGCGTCATCCTCGCGGTGTACGTCTACGGGGTGTACGCCAACGGCCCGTTCTGCGTGTTCTTCACGGCGTACGTCGAGTGGGCATCGGTGATCTCGTGCTTCGGCGTGCTCCTGGTGTCGTTCATGCTGATGAACGCGTGGTGTCGCTATATGTGCCCGGAGGGTGCGGCGCTCGGGCTGCTGGCGCACAAAGGGGCGTGGCAGATCAACCGCAACGAGCGGTGTACGCGCTGCGGGAGCTGCGAGGAGGCGTGCCCCCTGGACTGCATCACCATGGGCATCCGGGACCGCAGGACCTGCATCTTCTGCCTGCGGTGCGTGGACGCCTGTCCCGTCAACGCCCTCGAGGTGGTGAACGAGGTCTGCGCGGGCGAGCGCCAGACGACGCCCTACGTGGCCCGCTGCGTCCTCGGCCCCCACGGCTGCGGGTCCTGTCCCCTGCCCCGCCGCGAGCAGGAGCCGGCCGATGTCGAGACGTAGATCGGTGATGCTCCCAGCTCTTGCCTGCCTCCTCGCGGGGACGCTGGCCCGGGCGGGTGCGTCGGGGGACTGGCCGATGTTCGGCCGCGACCCGGCGCGGACGGGCCTCAGCCCGGTCCGCTTCCCCTCGGCCACATTGGGCAAGCGATGGGCGACGCTGCCACCCCGCGAGCTGTTCGTCTACGTGGAGGGCACGCCGTACTGGTCGTCGCCGAGCGCGGTGACCGTCGAGGGCGAGCCGCGGGTCTTCCTCGGGTGCTACGACCGCAACGTCTATGCCTTCAACGGCAGGACGGGCGAGGAGGCCTGGACCTTCACCACCGGCGACGCCGTGGGCGCCACGCCGACCTTCGCCGCCATCGACGGCAGGCCCATGCTCTTCGTCGCCTCCTCCGACCGCTCGGTCTACGCCCTCGACCCCTCGCCCAGGCTCGCCCGCCAGGACGACCGCGCTCTCTGGCAGGTCGAGACCTTCCCCTGGAGCCAGACCGTCAACCCCGCCCGCATGGCCAATCCCCTCATCGCCGAGATCGACGGCAGGCCCGTGCTGTTCTGCGGCGTGTGGAACAACGATCAGAGCGGCACGCGGAACGTTCAGAAGGGCGAAGTCATCGCCTTCGAGCCGAGGACGGGCAAGATCCTCTGGCGGCGGCAGCTCGGCACCGGCGCCGTCAACACGCCCTGCTTCGGCAAGGTGGGCGACGAGCCGGCGCTCTTCGTGCCCTACGAGCCGGGGGCCATCTATGCCATCGGTGCCCGCGATGGCCGCGACCTGTGGCCCGAGCCCTACGCCGGCGCCGAGGAGCTTCGCGGCGGCCTCTCCGTCGCGCGCGTCGGCGGCCGCCAGCTCATATTCTTCGGCGGCCGCACCGCCTGGGCCTACGCCGTGGACGCCGAGACCGGCAAGCAGGCCTGGAGCATCAACGTCGGCACGTGGGTGGACAGCACGCCCGCCTTCGCCGTCATCGACGGCAAGCCGACGGTCTTCTTCGGCACTTACACCTACTTCCTCGTGGCGTGCGACGCCGCGACGGGCCGCATCCGCTGGCGCTACCGCACCCGCGGCATCATCCAGGGCTCGCCGGCCATCGCATGGATGGGCGACGAGCCCGTGGTGTGCGTGAACTCGTTGGACGATCACGTCTACGTGGTGAGTGCCCGCGACGGCCGGTTCCTCTTCCGCCACAACCTCGGGCCGTTCCCGTGGACCCACTACCTCAAGGGCAGGACCATCTGGTCCTCGTGCGTGGTGGCGGAGCTGGGCGGCGAGCCCACGCTGGTGGCGCCCGGCTACAGCGGGGTCGTCCACGCCTTCGCCGTGACGGGCGAGGACGCCAACGCGGGGCCGCCGCAGGACAGCCTGTGGGATGCGCTGGGGGTCGCCTACACCATCCCGGTCCTCGTCGTCTGCGCCGTCGTCCTCATCCTCAGCTTCCGCCGTCTCATCCGCTCGCGCCGACCCTAGCAGCCCGTGGCAGAAGTCCGTTCGGACTGCGTGCGGGTCTTCGGGCTCGTCTGCGAAGGACTTCTGCCACGGACTGCTAGCACTACAACGCGGGATTCCGCGCCAAACCTTGCCGGGACCACAGCGCAACCGCGTTGACGCACTCTCCTCGAGCAGACGAACGCGCGTAGGACTTCAGCGAAGTGAGGCCCCTTTGCAGCCACGTACAGCGCCACAGAATAGACGATGCCGCGATCAGCCCCTCTCTTGTCCGAAGCCCTGCAAGGGCGTACTGCGAAAGCCCAGGGCGAAGCCCTGGGAAAAGCAGCGTGCACCCAGACAAGCCCTGAAAGGGCGTACTAACCTACGGCATTGGTGGGGTGGTTAGTACGCCCTTTCAGGGCTGAGGAGGGTCCGCATCCGTTACCCAGGGCTTCGCCCTGGGCTATCATAGTACGCCCCTTTGGGGCTGAAGACGCAGTTCGCAGAAACGGTGCGGTTGC
>CAZDNN010000147.1:0-11987 GCA_964506385.1 uncultured Planctomycetota bacterium | reverse complement strand
CAGGCGGAGAGGACCGAGGCCCTCAGCAGCGGCGTCGGCTGGCACGTCATGTTCACACTCCTCGGCCGCTGAGGCGGTCAGGAACACAGGCTGGGAGGGCGAGGCTCCCGCCGAGCCGCGCCTCCGATGGCGAGCAGGCCCGCCCTCGGCGGCTCGGCGGGAGCCTCGCCCTCCCGCAGATCGCGGGTGTTTGACTCACCGGCCAGGCAATCGTATAATCCCTTCCTGCCCTCCATCCGTTCACTCCAGGACGCAGGAGACTGTCATGCGCAGCGATATCGTGACCCAGGGCGCGGAGGCGGCCCCGCATCGGGCGCTGCTCTACGGCTGCGGCATGAGCCGCGAGGATATGGGGAAGCCGCTGATCGGGCTGGCGTCGAGCAGCACCGACCTGATCCCCGGCCATATCCATCTGCCGCGCCTGGAGCGCGCCATCGAGAAGGGCATCCACGCGGCGGGTGGGGTCGCCATGAAGTTCCAGGTTGCTGGTATCTGCGACGGCATCTCGATGGGCCACAGCGGCATGCGCTTCTCGCTGCCCTCCCGCGAGCTCATCGCCGACATGGTCGAGAGCATCATGCAGGCCCACCAGCTCGACGGCATGGTGCTGCTGACCAACTGCGACAAGATCACCCCTGGGATGCTCATGGCCGCCGCGCGGCTCGACCTGCCGTCCATCGTGGTGACCGGCGGGCCGATGCTCTCGGGGCGGCACAAGATGGAGAAGCTGTCGCTCGTCCGCGCGGTCTTCGAGGGCCTCGGCCGCCACCAGCAAGGCGAGATCGGCGACGAGGAGTTCGAGTCCATCACACTGGCCGCCTGTCCGACCGCAGGCTCCTGCCAGGGCCTCTACACGGCGAACACCATGGCCTGCTGCACCGAGGCGATGGGCATGTCGCTGCCAGGGTGCGGCGCGTGCCTGGCCGTGGCGTCGGAGAAGGACCGCATCGCCTATGCCAGCGGCCAGCGCGCCGTCGAGCTCGTCCGCAAGGGCATCACCGCGCGGCAGATCATCACCCGCGAGAGCGTCGAGAACGCGCTGCGAATCGACATGGCGCTCGGCGGCTCGACCAACACCTGTCTCCACATCCCCGCCATCGCCCACGAGGCGGGCATTGACCTGCCGCTCGACACCATCGACGCCATCAGCGCCGACACGCCCACCATCGCGTGGCTCCGCCCCGCCGGCGACTACATGATGGAGGACCTCTACTACGCCGGCGGCATCCCCGCCGTGCTCAAGACCCTGGGCAGGAAGCTGCACAACTGCGTGACGGTCAGCGGGAAGACCATCCGCCAGATCCAGCGCGACGCCGTGGTCGAGGACACCGATATCATCCGCCCGCTCAGCAACGCGTACCACCCCGAGGGCGGCATCGTCGTGCTGCAAGGCAACCTGGCACCCGAGGGCTCGATCGTCAAGCAGAGCGCCGTCGAGCCGGAGGCCATGTGCATGACGGGCAAGGCCAGGGTCTACGACAGCGAAGAGAAGGCGATGCGGGCCATCCTCGACGGCAAGATCAGGAAGGGGATGATGGTCGTCATCCGATACGAGGGGCCCAAGGGCGGGCCGGGAATGCGCGAGATGCTCAGCCCGACCGCTGCGCTCGCGGGCATGGGCCTGCTCACCGGCGTCGGCCTGCTGACCGACGGCCGCTTCTCAGGCGGCACCCGCGGCCCGTGCGTTGGGCATATCTCTCCCGAGGCCGCCGCCGGTGGCCCCCTGGCCCTGGTGAAGTCAGGCGACAAGATCACCATCGACATCCCGGGCCGCACGATCACCCTCCACGTCTCGAAGACCGAGCTCGCCGCGCGCAAGCGGAAGTGGAAGGCCCCCAAGCCCAGGGTCACCACCGGCTGGCTCGCCCGCTACGCCCGCCTCGTCACCTCCGGCGCCAGGGGCGCTGTCCTCGAAACCGAGCTGGAGGGATAGCTGAGCCGATCCATAGCGCCTGAACGCCTGCGAGGCCGGGCTCCCGCCCGGCCTCGCCGCGTTCTGGGCCTGGGTCACGATGTCTGGGATAGTCCATCGGGCAGGGCCAGCTCGCCGCTTCGGACGAGACGCGCGAAGCTGGCCTTGGCGACGACGATGCGGACAGCCTCGACGGTGTCCTCGGCGGAGCGCCAGAAGGCGGTAGCGCTCCGAAGCGCGGCGGCAGCTCCCTCGCCGGCCGCGTCCGCCTCGGCGGCCTGGGCCTCGAGGGCCGCCCCGAACCGCTGGAAGGCGGCAGCCAGTGCGGGATCGCTGGCCGCGGCCTCGAACACATCGTTGGCCTCCGGCGATCCGGCGAGAGCCGCAAGCACGTCGTCCGGGTCCTGGCCGACCAGAGGGCGCAGGACGGGCTCGAGCGCTGCGATGAGGGGCGCCAGTTCCTCAGCGGAGAGGAGATCGCGGATGGTCCCGTCGGTGATGAGACGGCCGAGCCGGTTCGTCTGGTTGTAGAGGCGGCGCTCGAGGTCCGCACGGAACCGAGGGCTGGCCTCCAGCGCGCGGCCGAACCACTGGGGACCGTCCTGGTCGTCGCTCGGCACGTCGTCGCCGAGGAGGCCGGCCTCCATCAGCTCGGCGATGAGCCGGTAGCGGTGGAGAAACACGGTCATCAGCAGGAGCCCGAGCAGCGGGTCGTCCTCCGGGCGCAGGGTGCCGCCGCGGGTCCGCGCGAGGGAGAAGATGCCGCAGATCAGGGCACCGATGTCCTCCTCCGACTGCGCGCGATTCAGCGCGCGGTGCAACCCCAGCGCGAAGTCATCCAGGAACGCCTCGTCGAAGAGCAGCGGGCAGAGCTTCGCCCTCGCACGCCGGCCGCGAGGGCTGCGGCCCGACGAGTCCTGGACCGCACGCTGCTCGCCAGGCGTGAGGGTATCGAGGGCCTCCTCGAGGAGGAGGCGGTCGGGGAGGGTGATGCTGAGCTCACGCCACGTGTCCAGCATGCGGGCCAGATGCGAGAGATAGCGGGCCAGCTTGTCCTCGCCGAGGGTGCCGCTCTCGAGACGCTGGACGAGCTGCTTGACCAGGTCGGTCTTGAAGTCGACGCCAGCGGCGCGGGACCGCCGCGGCCAGCCGCCCTTGCCACGTTTCGCCATGCTCGCCCTTGCCAGTGGAGGTATGAGCAGGTAGCGATTGTACCGTGCTGGGCAGAGCGGCGCAAGCGGCGATTGCGGGGCAGCCGGAGCGCCGCTATAATCGGGCGGAGGCGGGTGGACCCGCTTCAGCATCTCCATCGGGACGGAAAGGAGGGGAGGCGATGCGGACGAAGATCGTGGCCACGGTGGGTCCGGCGACCGAGTCCGAGGCGAAGCTGCGCGCTCTCCTCGAAGGCGGGGTGGACGTGGTGCGCCTCAACTTCTCCCACGACACGCGCGAGAACCACGGCGCGCGGATCGCGCTCATCCGCCGCCTCGCACGCGAGCTCGACCTCAATGTCTGCATCCTCCAGGACCTCCAGGGCCCGAAGATCCGCACGGGCAAGATGGCGCGCGACGACGGCATCGCGCTCGAGGTCGGGCAGAAGACGGTCATCACCACCCGGCCCGTGGTGGGCACCGCCGACTGCTTTGGGACCTCCTACCGACAGCTCCCCAAAGACGTGAAGCGGGGCGACCGCATCCTCCTCGACGACGGGCTGATGGAACTCCGTGTGACGAGTACGACGCATGACAGCGTGCGCTGCAAGGTCGTCGTCGGCGGCCGGCTGAAGTCAGGGAAGGGGATCAACCTGCCCGGCGTCGCCGTGAGCGCGCCGGCCGTAACGCCGAAGGACCGCAAGGACCTCGCCTTCGGCATGAAGCACGAGGTGGACGCCGTCGCGCTGTCCTTCGTCCGCCGCGCCGCTGACATCGAGCAGTTGCGGGAGCTGCTGCCCGCCGCGCGCCGCGACACGCCTGTCATCGCTAAGATCGAGAAGCCCGAGGCTATCGACGAGCTCGATGCCATTCTCGACGCCGCCGACGGCGTGATGGTGGCCCGCGGCGACCTCGGCGTCGAGATGGCGCCCGAGCGGGTGCCCGTCCTCCAGAAGCGGATCATCCGCGGCGCCAATCGCCGGGGCATCCCCGTCATCGTCGCGACCCAAATGCTCGAGTCGATGAAGGACAACCCGCGGCCCACCCGCGCCGAGGCATCCGACGTGGCCAACGCGATCTTCGACCGCACCGACGCCGTGATGCTGTCGGCGGAGACCTCGATCGGGGACTACCCCATCGAGGCTGTCGCCATGATGACCCGCATCGCCGAAGCCGCCGAGGCCGAGGGCCGCCAGGGCCACGACGAGGAGGAGGAATCCCACCGGGGCACCGTGCCCGCCGCCATCGCCGACGCCGGGGTCCACGCCGCGGACGACATTGGGGCGGCGGCGCTCGTCGTCTTCACCATGTCGGGCGCCACGGCGCGGCTGCTCTCCCAGCGGCGCCCCGCCTGCCCGATCCACGCCTTCTCGCCGCGGCAGGAGACCTGCCACCGCCTCGCCCTGGTCTGGGGTGTCGAGGCGCATCAGGTCCGGCAGGTCAAGAAGGTGGACGCCCTGCTGCGTCGCGCCGAGGCCCGGCTGAAGGCCGTCCGCGCCGTATCCACCGGCGACAGGATCGTGCTCGTCGCGGGCACCACCCCTGTCCCTGGCGCCACGAACGCCGTCAAAGTCGTCACCGTAAGCTGATAGCGGCTTAGCGCCGACGCGGGTTGGGGAGGATCGCCGGCTGGCCGTCGCGCTCGACGACGATCCGCAGGAAGCCGGCAGCCTCGAAGCTGGCATAGTCGTGGCCCGCACCGCCTGGCATGGCGTAGAAGAAGACGAAAGGCCGGTCGCCCGTGTTGACGCTGCGGTGTGCCCAGCCGGGCGGGATGTACACCGCCTGGCCGGGCTCCAGAAACGCCTCGGCGGTCTGGCCGCCGCGAGTCTCCATCAGGATGATGCCGCGCCCTGACAGGCAATGGTAGACCTCGGCGGTGTGCTCGACGGCGTGGAAGTGGCCTTTCGTCATGAAGTACTCACCGCCCACCCTACCCGGCTCGATCACGGTCGTGCCGAAGAGCAGATGCTCCGTCTCGTCGGGAATGGCGGGAGCGTGGACGCGGTAGAGGACGGGGTCCCCCTGTTCGATGAGCGCGGCCGTCGCCGCAGCGTCCTGAAACAGGCCGCGGAGGTCCGACAGGCGCCGCTCGATCGTCCTGTCGCGATCTGGCGGCGTCACGATGCCGGTCGCGGGGTTCATGCGGATGGTGAACGGGCGCGTCTGTTTCCCCATGGGTCCTGACTCCTGATCAGCCACGTGGTCGGGGCGTCTCTCCACGAAGATGTCACACTTGGCCAAGTGTGACATCTTCGTGGAGAGCGCGCGGACGGGTCAGCGGCGCGCCGGTGGCTTGCGGACGGCGACCTTGCGGCCGACGCGCGACGATTCGTAGATGGCCCACAGCAGGTTCGAGATCTTCAGGCCCTCACGCCCGTCTATGGGCGCGGGACGGTCGTCGAGCACGCAGGCGACGAACTCCCGAAGGATGCGCTCGTGGCCGGGGCCGTAACGCCCGCGGGCGTCGGCCACGCCTGTCATCTCGTCGATGGCCAGGACCTCGTCGCGATCGGATGCGCCGTCGGCGAAGTCCCATTCGACGAGGCGGTTGTTCAGCAGCACCGCCTTGCCGCGGGTCCCGGCAATCTCGAGGCGCTGCGACCAGTAGGTGTGGGCGGCGGTTGTGGCGGTGACGACGCCGAGAGCGCCGCCGGCGAAGTCGATCGCGACGGCAGCCGTGTCCTCGACCTCGATGTCGAAGACGAGGGTGCGGACGTCGGCCTGGACGGCGACGGCGTCGCCCATGAGCCACTGCATGAGGTCCATCGTGTGGATGGCCTGGGTGGTGAGGCAGCCGCCGCCCTCGGTCTCCCAGCGGCCGTGCCAGTCGTCCATGGTGTAGTAGTCGGCGCTCTTGCGATTCTGGAAGGTGATGCCGGCGAGCAGGAGGCGCCCGAAGCGGCCGGCGTCCACCGCGCGGCGGAGAGCATGGGACGCGGCGTTATAGCGATTCTGGTAGCAGACGGCGAGCTTGACGCCGGCGCTGTCGCAGGCGGCGATCGCCCTGTGCGCGTCCTCTGGCGTCGTGGCCAGCGGCTTCTCGCAGAAGACGTGGATGCCCGCCTCCGCCGCGGCGACGACGGCGTCGGCGTGCAGGTGGTGGGGGAGGGGAAGGGAGACCGCGTCGATACCGCCCAAGGCGAACAGCTCGCGGTAGTCAGTGCAGTAACGCTCGGCGCCGAACTCCTCGGCGGCGGCCCGCGCGCGCTCGGGCAGGATGTCGCAGGTGGCCACAAGGCGCGCCCGCGGATTCCCTGCGATCGCCGCCAGGTGCAGCGGCGCAATCCGCCCGCAGCCGACCACGGCATATCGAAGGGGCTCGTCCAATCGGGCCTCCGTTCGCCAGAGCACGAGAGGAAGCGCTGGGGCTCCATTCTACGGTCGCCGATGCCCCTGGTCAAAGCCTCCGGCCGCCTTGACACGCGGCGCCGGCTGCGTAGAATGCCGCCTGCCCGCGGAGCACGCGGGGCGGAAGACACGACGCAGCAGGCTATCCGGGCAGGAGACGGCCCATGAAGGTCCTCGTGACCGGGGCGAGCGGGCGGCTGGGGCCGTTCGTGGTGACGGAGCTGGAGGCGGCGGGGCACGAGTTGGTGCTCCTGTGCCGCTCGCGGCCGGGGGCCGCTGACCGTTGGCCGTGGGTGCAGGGCGACATCACGTGCTTCGACGACTGCCTGCGGGCGACCGAGGGCGGCATCGAGGCCGTTCAGCACTTGGCCGCGCAGCCGGGCCCCGTGGACCATCCGAGCATGCGGGCCCGCGCCGAGGAGCAAGGCATCCCCTTCGACCAGACGATGCGCTCGAACATCATGGGGACCTACTACCTGCTCCAGGCCTGCGTCCAGCGGGGGATCCGCACCTTCGTGATGACGGGCAGCAACTGCGCCCTCGGCCACGGATTCCGGATCAGCGGCACGGAGGTGAACGGCGAGGAGGTGAGGCGCGAGGGCGACCACGAGCCGCACGTGGTCGGCGAGCACGCGAGGCTGCGGGAATCCCACGTCTTCGAGGACCTGATGCAGCTCGTGGACTGGGTTGGCGAGGGCACGCCGTCCATCGCCTCGGCCGAGCACGCCCGCCACGTCATCGACATCTTCGAGTCGGCCTACCGCGCCGCCGATACCGGCCAGACGCAGGAGCTGACGACGACCTTCGAGCCGCTGACGCCGGCAGAGGCTTGACGGGCCGGCGCCTGCGCGTAGAATGCTGTGCGGAAGGAGGGCGTAGGGTGAAGCTCGACACGGTCGCGGTGTTCGGCGCGAGCGGGAAGCTCGGGCGGCGCGTGCTCGAGGTGGTGGCGCGCCGTGGGCTGAAGATCCGCGCACTCGTCCACAGGACGCCCGTCGAAGGGGAAGGCGTCACGGCGGTCCGGGGGAGCGTGACCGACCGCGATGCTGTCCTGGAGGTCGTGCACGGCGCCGATGCCGTCGTACACCTCGCGACGATGAAGGAGGACCCCGAGACCTTCTTCGACGTGAGCATCCGCGGCACATTCAACGTCCTGGAGGCCTGCCGTGCGGAGCCCGTCCAGCAGCTTATCGTCTTCGGCGGCGACGCGGCGATGGGCATCTGGTTCTACCCGCAGCCGATCCCCATCGACGAGAATCACCCGCGGGCCGCCTACCCCGGCTACTACGCCTTCTCGAAGGTCATCGAGGAGGTGATGACGGAGCAATACGGCATCCAGTACGGCGTGCCGTGGTCGATCCTGCGCTCGTCGTGGGTCTTCGAGGGCGACGATCTGCTGCGGCACTTCTCGCTGCTCGAGAACGTCGATCCCGCTGAGAAGGGCCACGGCTTCGGCGACGTGGGCGAGGAGATCCTCGCGCTCGTGAGAGCCGGCGAGGAGCGCATCCCGATCCTCGTCGATGGCGACGGCGTGCCCTTCCGCCGCCACATCGTGCACATCGACGACGTGATGCAGGCGTTCGACCTGATGCTCGGGAACCCGTCGGCGCTCGGCCAGTCGTTCAACATCGCGGCGCCGGCGCCCTTCGACTACCGCGTGGCGGCGGACTACCTGTCGGGCAAGCTGGGCATCCCGACCATCGAGATCCCGTGCCCCGGATACCACTCATTCGAGATCAATATCACCCGCGCCCGCACGGTGCTGGGCTATGCGCCGGCGAACGACATCTTCCGCATCGCGGACCGCGCCATCGAGGCCCGTGCCGCGAGCCAGAGCTGAGGAGAGCCGCCATGCCCGAGTTCCACCACATCGGCCTGCCGACCGAGGAGAAACAGCCGAACGAGGTCTACGTGCCCGACACGAAGGTGTGGGTCACCAGCCCCGACGACCATCCCTACCGCGTCGAGTTCCTGCGCTTCGAGCCCGACAGCCCGGTGACCGGCCCGCTGCGCGACATGGCCCACGTCGCCTTCACGTGCGACGACCTCGACGCCGAGCTCGCGGGGCAGGAGGTCATCCTCGAGCCCTTCCAGCCCATGGAGGGCCTCACCGTCGCCTTCATCATGAAGGACGGCGCCGTCTTCGAGTACATGAAGTTCGACCACTAGACAGGAACGCTGGACCGCGGTGCGGGAGGGCGAGGCTCCTGCCGAGCCGCCGCGCGGAACAGAGGAGGGCCTTGTGATGGGCCTGGCCGAGAAAGTCGTTATCGTGACAGGGGGCACTTCAGGCATCGGCGAGGGCTGCGTCACGCACTTCGCCGAGTTGGGCGCCAAGGTGGTGGCGGCCTCGATCCAGCGCGAGGAAGGCGAGGCGCTGGCGGAGGCCGAGCGCGAGGCGGGTAATGACGTCACCTTCGTCTACGCCGACGTCAGCGACGAGGCGAGTGTGCAGGCGCTTGTGGCGAGGACCCTCGAGCTCCACGCCCGCATCGATGGCCTGGTGTCGAACGCCGGCGTGCTGCGGATGGGCAGCGTCACCGAGTTCGACGAGGCCATGTGGGATGCGGTGATGGGGGTGAACGTCAAGGGCAACCTGTGGCTTGCCAAGCATGTGGCGCCGGCCATGGAGCGTCAGGGCGGTGGCGTCATCTGCATCCTCACGTCGGTCGCGGCGTTTGTCGGCTTCCCGAATCACACCCTCTACTGCGCGTCGAAGGCGGCGCTCGAAGCTCTCGTGCGCAGTCTGGCGGTAGAGCTGGCGGGGAAGGTCCGCGTGGTTGGCGTGTGCCCGGGCACCATTGACACGCCGATGCTGGCGTCGAGCTGCGAGGGTTGGGACAAGCCGGTGGCCGAGATCTACGCCGAGGTCGAGACGAAGATCCCCGTCCGCCGCCTCGGCCATCCGCTCGACGTGGCCCGCGCCATCGCCTTCCTCCTCAGCGACGACGCCAGCTACATCAACGCCACCTGCCTGGTGATGGACGGGGGCACCCTCGCCCTGCCGCCGTGGTAGGCATCGGCGGCATCAGCGGCGGCGCGGGAGCTTGACCACTCGGCCTGTGGCGGCCGACTTCTCGGCGGCGAGGCAGGCCTCGACGGCACGGAGCGACTCCTCGGGCGAGATGACGGTCGGCGCCTTCCCCTCCTGGACGCACGTGGCGAAGTAGGCGAGCTCCTCGCGCAGAGCGCCGGCCCGCACGCCGTGGAGCTCGGGCCAGTAGGTGGTGTCGGGCGAGTGCCAGCCGTCCTTGTCGCACACCGACAGGTTCGGGTGGGTCTCGTGGATGTGGATCGAGCCCTCGGTGCCGATGATCTCCATCCGCTCGTCGATCTGGAAGGCCGTGGTGTCGGGCAGGAACCACACGTCCTCGAGCACCCCCGTGGCGCCCGTGTCGAAGCGGTACATGGTCCAGCCGAGGTCGGGGTTGCCCAGGTGGCGGACGTCCACCGTCTGGGCGTAGGCGCTGACGATGTTGGCGCCGGTGTACCAGAGCATGAGGTCGGTGTCGTGGACGCCGTCGCCGATGATGGGCCCGATCTTGGGCAGGACCGAGGCGCCAACGGCCGCTGGGATGTTGCGACGGGCGTAGATGGAGACGATGCGCCCGATCTTGCCCGCGTCGATCTCCGCCTTGGCCGCGGCGTAGCGGGGGTTGAAGCGGCAGATGTGGCCGACCATGAAGAAGCCCTTCGCGCGCTTCGCCGCGCGGACGATCTTGCGGCAGTCGGCCACGGTGGAGGCCATGGGCTTCTCGAGGAAGACGTGCTTGCCCGCCTTCAGTGCGGCGAGGGCCGGGGCGGTGTGCTGGTCCCACATGGTCACGACGCTGACCGCCTGGAGCTCGGGGTCGGCGAGCATCTCGTTGTAGTCCGTATAGAGCCTGCGGACGCCGAAGGTCTTGCCGAGCGCCTTCAGCCGCGATTTCGTCCGCGTGCACAGGGCGTAGAGCTCGACCTGCGGGATGCCCGCGAGCGCCTCGCAGTGCTTCTCGCCGAACCACCCTAGACCAATGACGCCATACTTCACCTTGCTCGCCATGCGTCTGCCCTCCATTGGACTTCGTGACCGCAGCGCAACACGGCGCGATTCTACTCAGCAGGCGCGCGCCTTTCAAGCCGCGCGCTTTGACTCGGCGTGAGCCGTGGGTATAATCAGCACGCCCTTAGCGAACTTCATGCGAAACGGAGAGCGGCGGTGGACGCGGAACGCACCGAGCAGATGCTGGCGGCGTGGCGCAGCCGCTTCGGCGAGCCGGACGGCCTGACGTGGGCGCGCGCGCCAGGGCGCGTGAACATCATTGGCGAGCACACCGACTACAACGACGGCTACGTGCTCCCCATCGCCATCGACCGCGATATCGTCGTGGCCTTCCGGCCCAACGGCTCGGGCACGGTGAGGCTTCATGCGGTCAACCTGGACGACGATGCCAGTTTCGCGCTCGTGGACCCGAAGGTGGACCCCGAGCACCCCTGGATGGTCTACCCGCTCGGCATCGCGCGGATCCTGGCCGAGAAGGACATCGCGGTGCCGGGGCTCGACGCCGTGGTCCACGGGACGGTGCCAACGGGCGGCGGGCTCTCGTCGTCGGCGGCGCTGACGGTGGCCTTCGCCATAGCCTACTGCCGCGCGGCGGGTGTCGAGCTGCCCAGGCGAGAGATGGCCCTGCTGTGCCAGCAGGCCGAGCATCGCTTCGCCGGGGTGAAGTGCGGGATCATGGACCAGTTCGTCTCGCTGCATGCCGAGCGGGGCAAGGCGGTGTACCTGGACTGCCGTGACCTGCGCTGCGAGCTGGTGCCGTGTGCCTTCGAGGAGGCGCGCTTCGTGGTGTGCGACACGCGGGTGAAGCACGAGCTGGCGTCGGGCGAGTACAACAAGCGGCGGCAGCAGTGCGAGGAGGCCGTCCACGTCCTCGCCGAGTTCATCGGCGGCGACATCAGGAGCCTGCGCGACGTCAGCATCTACCAGTTCAAGGCCTACCAGGAGAGAGTCCCGTCGCCCATGCGGGAGCGCGCCCGCCACGTGATCACCGAAAACGCCCGCGTCCTGGCCGCCCGCCAGGCGCTCATCCAGAACAGCCCCATCGAGCTGGGCATCCTGATGGACGTCTCCCACGACAGCCTCGACGAGTACTACGAGGTGACGTCCGAGGAGCTCAATCTCCTGGTCGGGCTGGCCCGCGAGTGCAAGGGGGTCTACGGCTCGCGGATGACGGGCGGCGGCTTCGGCGGCTGCACGGTGAGCCTGGTGGCGGCGGAGCAGCTCGAGGCCTTCTGCGAGACGGTCGCCGCGGGCTACCGCCAGCGGACAAGCATCGACCCCTTCATCTACGTCGTCGAGGCCGAGCAAGGGGCGGAGATCTTCGACCCGACAGATGCGTGATGCGTGACGCGTGACGCGGAAAGACAAGACGGCAAGCCTGTGGTGTCGGCTTGGCAATGGCCTGCCTTCGACGCCGGGTGGCCATGCGGGCCCTTCTCTTCTCACGCATCACGCATCACGCATCACGTATCACCTATCACGCATCACGCATCACGCATCACGTATCACGCTTTCCCTGGTTCCTGGTAGG